>CALRYR010000115.1:0-9911 GCA_943372425.1 Variovorax sp. YR752
TTGGCGATGGTGCCCTGCGCGCCGGAGATGTCGAAGCCCGCCGAGTCGACGTAGCCCCCCACCGAGGCATAGGCGTTCTGCATGTCGACCACGATCAGCGCGGAGTTGGCGGCGTGCAGCGCCACCGGCTCGGGCCGCGCAGGCAGCACCAGCGGTGCGGGCGCGCCGGGCGCATTCGGCACACCGACCGGCACGGTGGAAGTGAGGGTGGTGTTCTTCGGTGTCGTCATCGCGAGCGGCTCCTGGATGCGATCAGGCGGCCAGCGCTTGCGGCGCGACCTGCGACGGCACCGGCGTGTCGGCCCCCACGCGGCTCTTCATCAGCGGCTGGATGCGTTCGCCGAACGCCTCGACGCCCTTCACGAAGTCGTCGAAGGTCAGCAGCACGCCTTCGGTGCCGGGCACCTCGGCGATTTCGTCGAGCATGCGCGCCACGTTGGCGTAGGAGCCGATCAGCGTGCCCATGTTGATGTTCACGGCGGACGTGGGATCGGCCATCTGGCGCACATTGGTGTCGGCACCCGACTTGGTGTCGGCCGCGCCCTGCACGCCCAGCCAGGCGATCGCTTCCTGGTCGGCACCGGCCTTGTAGTGTTCCCACTTGGCGCGGGCCGCCTCGTCGGTTTCGTCGGCGATCACCATCATCAGCACGTAGGTCGTCACGTGGCGGCCGGTCTTGGCCGTGGCCTCGATCAGTTTCTGCGCGGCGGGCGCGAAGGCCCTGGGCGTGTTCACGCCCTTGCCGAAGCAGAAGTTGTAGTCGGCGTACTTGGCCGAAAAGTCCATGCCGGCGTCGCTCGCGCCGGCGCAGATCACTTTCATGTCGGCCTGCGGCTGCGGGCTCAGGCGGCAGTCCTCCATCTGGAAGTGGGTGCCCTTGAAGTCCGACTGGCCCCTGCCCCACAGGTCGCGCAGCACCTGCACGTACTCCGACAGGTATTCGTAGCGGGTGCCGAAGAACTGGTCGCCCGGCCACATCCCCATCTGCGAGTACTCGGGCCGCTGCCAGCCGGTGACCAGGTTCACGCCGAAGCGCCCATTGGAGATCGAATCGATCGTCGATGCCATCCGCGCGACGATGGCCGGCGGCATCACCAGCGACGCGGCCGTGGCGAACAGCTTGATCTTGGTGGTCACGGCGGCCAGGCCCGCCATGAGGGTGAAGGACTCGAGGTTGTGGTCCCAGAACTCGGTCTTACCGCCGAAGCCGCGCAGCTTGATCATCGACAGCACGAAGTCGAGCCCGTAGTGCTCGGCCTTGAGCGTGATCTCCTTGTTGAGCGCGAAGCTCGGCTTGTACTGGGGCGCGTTCTCGGACAGCAGCCAGCCGTTGTTGCCGATGGGGATGAAGATGCCGATGTTCATAGCGCCTCTGGTCGAACGATTGCAGATGCGCTAGCTATGCATGACTCATGCCATCGGTGATTTTCCTTTAACGACAACCACTTAGACTTTGTCTGCGACCGACGGTTTGTCCAAATGGTCCAAAACGGCGCGGGCGGTCAGTCCGCAGCGCCGTTCAGGGTGCACGCACGTCGCCAACGTGGTGCGGCGTCGACCTCAGTCGATCAACTGCGCCTTCAGCGCGTAGTACGTCAGGTCGGAGTTCGATGCCAGGTGCATCTTCTCCATCAGGCGGCTGCGGTAGGTGCTCACCGTCTTGACCGACAGCGACAGCTCCTTGCCGATCTCGCCCACCGAAGTGCCGGTGGCCAGCTTCAGGAAGACCTGGAACTCGCGTTCCGAGAGCAGCTCATGCGGCTGCTGGTCGTTCTTCTGGTCCAGCGTGTTGGCGAGCAGTTCGGCCACGGATGGAGAGATGTAGCGCCGGCCCAGCGCGATCACGCGGATCGCCTCGGCGATCTCCTTCGGATCGCAGTCCTTGTTCAGGAAGCCGGACGCGCCCTGGCGGATCAGGTTGACGGCGTAGTGGTTTTCCGAGAACCCCGTAAGGATCAGGATGCCCACGTCCGGCGCCTTGGCACGCACCATGGCGAGCGCATCGATGCCGCTCTGGCCGGGCATGGACAGGTCCATCACCAGCACGTCGATCTCGGTGGTGCGCACGAGGTCGATGGCCTCGCGCCCGTTGCCCGCCTCGCCAACGACGCGGAAATCCACCTCCGACGAAAAGTAATCGCGCAAACCCTTTCGCACGATGGCGTGGTCGTCCACGATCCCGATCTTGATCATCTCTAGCTCCTGCAGGCACCTTGCCCGCGCGTCCTGCACGATGCCACAGGGAAGCGGCAATTCAGAATGCAAAAAGCGCCTTGCGGCGCTTGCTGACACGAGGTCGGGCATTCGGCTTTCGCACCGCTTCCGGTGCGCCGACAACCGTCCGGATCACGTTGGATCAGGCGGTCACGGGCGACGCAGCCACGAGATGCTCGGTCAGGAACCAGACCTGCAGTTCGTTCACGCGCAGCACGTTGCTGACGAATACGTCGTTGGTGCCATCGTCACCGGACTCGTCGACCGCCTTGGCCGCCTTGCGTGCCTCGACGATGATGTGCTTGTGCGCCTCGGCCAAGCGACGGATCTGCACCGCGGCCGGCTCACGGCCACGCGGCGGGCGCGGGATCTTGGTGGTTTCCGCGATGTCGGCCGCCATCGCCAGCGCGATGCCGCCCAGCAGCTGGATGCGCTCCGCCAGGATGTCGACGATGAGCACCTGGGCTTCGAAATGCTGGTCGTACATCAGGTGCAGCTGGTTGAAGGTCGGGCCGACCACCTGCCAGTGGTGCTTCTTGTACATGTCGCGCAGCGTGATGGTGTCGGCCAGGCACTGGTTGAGCAGCGCCACGCTGTCCTTGCAGACCTTCTCCGACAGGCCGTTCGGCAGCTTGACGATCTCGCCGTACTTCTGCGTCTCGTGGCTCTTCTGGTCGAGGTCGGGCACGACTTCGCTCGGGTTCTGTTTGCGGGTTTCGCCGAGCGCGTCGGCTTTGGTATTGGGGGTGGTGGTGCGGGTGGCCATGGGGTGCTCCAAAGTGAGAGGGGTGTCGTTGAAACCTTTGTAGCCAGGGCGCCGCATCGCCGGCGTAGGGCGGCAGGCCATCCCGCCCGAGGACGCCAAGCCGGTGCGTCGGATGCCGCCCTACAGCTGCGACGCGAGCAGCGACGACAGGTGCTCCATCGCCTTTTCGTGCAGCGGCCGCGCTTGCCAGGCCTCATAAGTGAGCCGCGTGGCGCGCTTCAGGTCCTCCTCGAACACGCGCGTCTCCTGCGCGGCGAAGGCCTCGTCGTAGATGTTGAGGTTGGCCTCGTCGTTCAGGCGGAAGGAACGGTTGTCGAAGTTGGTCGAACCCACCGACACCAGCAGCCCGTCGACGGTGAACACCTTGCAATGGAACATGGTCGGCTGGTATTCGCTGATCTCCGCGCCGGCTTCCAGCAGCGGTCCCCAGGTGGCGCGCGAGGCCCGGCGCACGGTGCTGGCATCGATCAGCGGGCCGGGCGTGATGATGCGCACCCGCACGCCGCGCTTCATCGCCGCCACCAGCGCATCGACGGTGAGCGCGTCGGGCACGAAATAGGCACTCGACAGGTCGATGGTCCGCGTCGATGCCGCGATGGCCAGCAGGTACATCAGGTGCATGCTCTCGCTGCCGCCGGTCGGCGAGCTGCTGAACATCTGGGCGCGGCCGCCGCTCTGCGCACCGTCGACCACGGCGCGCGCGGCGGACTCCACGGGCGCGATCTTCGGGAAATAGCGTTCGCCGTGCAGCACCTCGCCGGACGCCTTGATCCAGTTGTCCATGAAGACCGACTGCATCTGCGCGACGACCGGTCCTTCAACGCGGTAGTGCGAGTCGCGCCAGTGTTCGGGGTCCTGCGCATGGCCCGTCCATTCGGGCGCGATGCCCACGCCCCCGGTGAAGCCGACGCGCCCGTCGACCACCAGCAGCTTGCGGTGGGTGCGGTTGTTCATGCGCGCGATGTCGTACCAGTTCGGCTTGTGGAACTTGCGGATGACCACGCCCGACGCTTCCATTTCCTTCAGGAAGTCCTCGTCGATCTTCGCGCTGCCCATCCAGTCGAGCAGCACGTGCACCTTGACGCCCGCACGGGCCCGCTCGCTCAGCGCATCGGCGAAGGCGCGGCCGATGTCGCCGGACCAGTAGATGTAGGTCTCGAAGGTCACACTCTGCTTCGCGCTGCGGATGGCGTCGAGCATGGGCGGGAAGATCTGGTCCCCGTTGTGCAGGGCCTCGAAGCGGTTGCCCTCGGTGATCGGCGGGCCCAGCAGCACACCCAGCGCGCGCTGGAACTGCGGGTCGTGGAGCGCGTATTCGTGGTGGACCTGCTCGTCGACCTTCTTCTCTCCACCCGTGAAGTTCAGCACCAGCAGGGTGGCCACCAGCGTGAGCACCGCCGTCAGCAGGATCGATGTCAGGTGGCTCTTTTTCTTGGTCTTGCGCATGCTCGGAACGGGAAAATCTTTGAAGGGCGCGACGCTAGCATGCAGCGGGGCGCCGTCACGCCATGGCGGCGGTTTTCCTCCCTTGTCTTACACGCGGCATGGCGCGCGTCGGCAACTGTGCATGCTTCCGGCGCACCAGCGCGCAGGCCACTACAAGGACACCCCGTGGACCGCCCCACCCTTCCCATTCCAGAGACGCCCGATGTCGATGCCGCCGGCCACGCCGTGTCGCTGCATGTAAACAGCCAACACCACCATCTCGTGCTGCAGCCCTGGGTGACCCTGCTCGACCTGCTGCGCGATCGCCTCCACCTCACCGGCACCAAGAAGGGCTGCGACCACGGGCAGTGCGGCGCCTGCACGGTGCTGGTCGACGGGAAGCGCATCAATTCATGCCTCACGCTGGCTGTGATGCAGGATGGCCGGGACATCATGACCGTGGAGGGGATCGCCGACGGCACCGACCTCCACCCGCTGCAGCAGGCCTTCATCGCGCACGACGCCTTTCAGTGTGGCTACTGCACACCCGGCCAGCTGTGCTCGGCGATGGGGCTGATGAACGAAGGCCAGGCGCGCACCGAGGCGGACCTGCGCGAACTGATGAGCGGCAACATCTGCCGCTGCGGCGCCTATCCGCAGATCGTGCAGGCGATCGGCGAGGTCATGGGTGTGCCGGTGGGCCAGACCGACGACGGCCGTCGCCGCATCGTGATCGGGACGGTGCCGGCATGAACCCGTTCACCTACGTCGTCCCGGCCGATGCCGACACCGCGGTCGTCGACATCGCCGAGGGCCGGGCGAAGTTCGTCGCCGGCGGCACCAACCTGCTAGACCTGATGAAGGAGAACCTGATGCACCCGGTGCGTCTGGTCGACATCAGCCGCCTCGCGCTCGACGGCATCGAAGAGAGCGACGAAGGTGGGTTGCGCCTGGGCGCGCTGGCCCGCAATGCCGACACGGCCTACCACCCGCTGGTGCGCGAACGCTACCCGCTGCTCGCGTCCGCCATCCTCGCAGGGGCCTCGCCGCAGATCCGCAACATGGCGACCAACGGCGGCAACCTGCTGCAGCGCACGCGCTGCTACTACTTCTACGACGCCGGCGTGCCGTGCAACAAGCGCCAGCCCGGCAGCGGCTGCCCGGCCATCGGCGGGCTGAACCGCATCCACGCGATCCTGGGCGCGAGCGAGCACTGCATCGCCACGCATCCGTCGGACATGTGCGTGGCGCTGGCCGCGCTCGACGCCACGGTGCAGGTGCAGTCGACCCGTGGCATGCGGCACATCCCCTTCGCCGACTTCCATCGCCTGCCTGGCGACCGCCCCGAGGACGACACCACGCTGGCGGCCGACGAGCTGATCACGCACATCCATCTGCCGGATGCCGCGCGCTTCGCTGCGCACAGTGCCTACCTGAAGCTGCGCGACCGTGCGTCGTATGCCTTCGCGCTGGTGTCGGTGGCCGCGGCGCTCGACCTGGCCGACGACGGCACGGTGCGCGAGGTGCGCGTCGCGCTCGGCGGCGTCGCCCACAAGCCGTGGCGGCTGCCGCAGGCCGAGTCGCTGCTGGTCGGCGCGCCTGCCAATGCCGAGACCTTCGCGCAGGTGGCCGATGCGCTGCTGCGCGACGCACGCGGCCAGGGCGACAACGACTTCAAGATCCCGCTGGCGCGCCGCGCCATCGTGCGCGCGCTGGAAGTCGCCGCGGCGGGCACCGTCACCAACGCGGGCGAAGCGGCCCGCGACCCGAGCGAAGGAACGCGCGCATGACCGACCTCATCGAAGCCCTCCACGTGCCCATGGCCGATGCCGGCACCGGCGCCGTGCAGATCGGCATGCCCGTGTCGCGCGTGGACGGCCGCGCCAAGGTGACCGGCGCGGCGCGCTACGCGGCCGAGCACACGGCGACCGACCTGTGCTACGGCGTGGTGGTCAACAGCACCATTGCCAAGGGCCGCATCCTCGCCTTCGACTTGGCCGCCGCGCGCGCCGTGCCCGGCGCGCTGGATGTGCTCACGCACGAGAACCGCCCGAAGATGCGCAGCATCGGCCTCTTCTACAAGGACATGACCGCCCCCGGCGGTTCGCCCTTCAAACCGCTGCACGACGACAAGATTCTCTACAGCGGCCAGCCGATCGCGCTGGTGGTGGCCGAGACCTTCGAGGCGGCTCGCCATGCCGCCGCGCTGGTGCGCGTGCAGTACGAGGAAGAGGCACACGACACGAACCTGATGGCCAACCTCGCGCGCGGACGCAAGCCCAGCCGCCTGAAGGCCGGCTATTCGCCCCCGCCCGACGAGAAGGGCGACGCCGAGAGCGCCTTCGCTGCCGCGCCGGTGAAGATCGAGGCCGAGTACTACAGCGGCGTCGAGCACCACAACCCGATGGAGTTGTTCGCCTCCACCGTGATCCGCGGTGCCGACGGCCACCTGACGATCTACGACAAGACGCAGAGTTCGCAGAACAGCCGCTGGTACGTGTCGCATGTGTTCGGCCTGTCGAAGGACAAGGTGACGGTGCGCAACCCCTATGTCGGCGGCGCCTTCGGCTCGGGCCTGCGCCCGCAGCACCAACTGCCGCTGGCGGTGATGGCGTCGCTGCACCTCGACCGCTCGGTGCGCGTGGTGCTGACGCGCCAGCAGATGTTCACCTTCGGGCATCGCCCCGAAACCCTGCAGCGCGTCAAGCTTGCCGCCGATGCCGACGGCACGCTGCGCGCCATCGTGCACCACGCCATCGCCGAGACCTCGCGCTTCGAGGACTACGTGGAGGTCGTGGTGAACTGGTCGGGCCAGCTCTATGCCTGCGACAACATCAAGCTGGGCTACCAGGTCGTCGACCTCGACCAGCACAGCCCCATCGACATGCGCGCCCCCGGTGCCGCCCACGGCGTGCATGCGCAGGAGGTCGCGATGGACGAGCTGTCGTACGCGCTCGCGATGGACCCGCTGGCACTGCGCCTGAAGAACTACGCCGAGCGCAACCCGATGGACGACCTGCCCTACTCCACCAAGGCACTGCGCGCCTGCTACGAACAGGGCGCGGCCCGTTTCGGATGGGCGCAGCGCCCGCTGCAGCCGCGCACCATGCGCGAAGGCACCGAACTCGTCGGATGGGGCATGGCGACCGGCACCTGGGACGCGATGCAGATGTTCGCCCGGGCCAGTGCGGTGCTGCATGCTGACGGCCATCTGGTGGTGAGCAGTGCCGCGACGGACATCGGCACCGGCACCTACACCGTCATGGCGCAGATCGCGGCGGCGGCCATGGGGCTGCCCATGGAGCGCGTGCAGTTCCAGCTCGGCGATTCGACCTTGCCGGTCGCGCCCATCGAAGGCGGCTCGTCGCACGTGACGACGGTCGGCTCCGCGGTGGAAGGCGTCTGCGAGAAGCTGCAGAAGCGGCTGCTGAAGATGGCACACGCGATGGACGGCTCGCCACTGGGCAAGGCCAAGTTCAACGATGTCGAGTTCGTCGACGGCACGGTGCGGCTGCGCGCGACGCCCACCCACGCCGTCCAGCTGGTCGACATCCTCGCGGCCTCCGGGGAGGTGCGCCTGGAAGAGAAATACCTGATGCTGCCGCACGTGCTCACGCAGAAAAAGTACGTGCGCGCCACGCATTCGGCGGTGTTCTGCGAGGTCAAGGTCGACGAACTGCTCGGCACGGTGCGGGTGACGCGGGTCGTCAGCGCCATCGCCGCCGGCCGCATCATCAATGCCAAGACCGCGCGCAGCCAGGTCACGGGCTCGGTGGTGTGGGGCATCAGTCAGGCCCTGCATGAAGAGACGCACGCCGACCACCGGCTCGGCCGCTTCATGAACCACAACCTGAGCGAGTACCACGTGGCGGTGAATGCCGACATCCACGACATCGAAGTCGTCTTCGTCGAAGAGGACGACCGCGTCGTCAGCCGCCTGGGCGCCAAGGGCGTGGGCGAGATCGGCATCGTGGGCGTGTCGGCGGCCATCGCTAACGCGATCTTCCACGCCACCGGCCAGCGCGTGCGCAGCACGCCCATGACGCCGGACAAGGTCATGTCGCCGTGAATGCGCGGGAGGGGCATGACGGACGCGACCTGAGCGGGTTCGTCCGGGTGCGCGGTGCGCGCGAGCACAACCTGAAGGACGTGGACGTCGACATCCCGCGTGATGCGCTGGTCGTCTTCACCGGTGTCTCGGGCTCGGGCAAGTCGTCGCTGGCTTTCGGCACGCTCTACGCGGAGGCGCAGCGGCGCTACTTCGAATCCGTGGCGCCCTACGCGCGGCGGCTGATCGACCAGGTCGGCGTGCCCGCGGTGGACGCCATCGACGGCCTGCCGCCAGCCGTGGCGCTGCAGCAGCAGCGCGGCACGCCGGGCACCCGTTCATCGGTTGGCAGCGTGACCACGCTGTCGAGCCTGCTGCGTATGCTCTATTCGCGCGCCGGCCACTACCCGCCGCAGCAGCCGATGCTGTTCGCGGAAGACTTCTCGCCCAACACCGCGCAAGGCGCCTGCCCCACCTGCCACGGCCTCGGCCATGTGTACGAGGTGACGGAGCAGTCGATGGTGCCCGACGATTCGCTGAGCATCCGCGAGCGCGCCATCGCCGCCTGGCCGCCCGCGTGGCAGGGGCAGAACCTGCGCGACATCCTGGTGACACTGGGCTACGACGTCGACACACCCTGGCGCGACCTGCCACGCAAGGACCGCGACTGGATCCTCTTCACCGACGAACAACCGACGGTGCCGGTGTACGCCGGCTTCACGCCGGCCGAGACCCGTGCGGCCCTGCGCCGCAAGATGGAGCCGAGCTACCAGGGCACCTTCATGGGGGCCCGCCGGTATGTGCTGCACACCTTCGCCACCACGCAGAGCGCCCTGATGAAGAAGCGCGCCTCGCGCTACATGGTCGGCAGCGTGTGCCCGACCTGCGACGGCAAGCGCCTGAAGCCCGAAGCGCTGAGCGTGACCTTCGCCGGCCTCGACATCGGCGCGCTGGGACGCCTGCCGCTCGACCGCCTCGCGCAGGTGCTCGCGCCCGACGAGCGCCGCAAGCCGAAGCTCTCGGAAGAGAAGCGCATCGCCGCGCAGCGCATCACGCAGGAAGTGCTGGCGCGCGTGGAGACGCTCCGCGCGCTGGGCCTGGGCTACCTGTCGCTCGACCGGAGCGCGCCGACGCTGTCGCCGGGCGAGCTGCAGCGGCTGCGCCTCGCCACGCAGATCCGATCCAACCTCTTCGGCGTGGTGTACGTGCTGGACGAACCCTCGGCTGGCTTGCACCCCGCCGATGCGGAGGCGCTGCTCGACGCGCTGCATGCGCTCAAGCGCGCTGGCAACTCGCTCTTCGTGGTCGAGCACGACCTCGGCGTGATGCGCCAGGCCGACTGGCTCGTCGACGTCGGCCCCGATGCCGGGGAGCAAGGCGGCCGAATCCTTTACAGCGGGCCGCCGGACGGGCTTCGGTCGGTGAGCGCATCGCACACGGCGCGCTACCTGTTCGCCG
>CALRYR010000116.1:0-9901 GCA_943372425.1 Variovorax sp. YR752
ATCGCCTTCCCCAAGCCCCAGCGCGCGCAGGACTTGCTCACGCAGGCACCGAGCCCGGTCGATGAGAAGCAACTGCGCGAACTGCACATCAAGCTGCGCAACACGCAGCCGGCTGTTTGATTCGAGCTGCGTGATTCAGCGGCGAGCGCCGCAATCAAAAAAGGGGCACTGCGAGTGCCCCTTTTTTTCGTCCCGTCCGCCTGCCGTTACAGCGCGATGTCAGCCGGCTGGCGCTGCGGCTTCGTCGCAGCCGGTTCGCCGCGCGGCGCGGCGGCGGGTGCCGGCTGGGACGCTGGCGACGGCGTGCCGATCGCCGGTGGTGGCGTCAGCTGCAGCACGTCGGCGGTCGCCTTCCACGATGCGGCCACCCGCGCGGGGTCGCCGTTGAGCTGGGTGCCGTAGCTCGGCACGATCTCGCGCAGGCGCGCCTGCCAGGCGGGCGTCGCGAGCTTGTCCTTGAACACCTTCTTCAGCAGGTCCAGCATGATGGGCGCCGCGGTGGACGCGCCGGGCGAGGCGCCCAGCAGACCGGCGATGCTGCCATCCTGCGAGCTGACGATCTCGGTTCCCAGCTTCAGCACGCCGCCCTTGTCCTTGTCGCGCTTGATGATCTGCACGCGCTGGCCGGCCTGCCAGAGCCGCCAGTCTTCCTTCTTCGCGTTGGGGAAGTATTCGCGCAGCGCCTTCAGGCGGTCGTCGTCCGACAGCATCACCTGGCTCGCCAGGTACTCGACCAGCGAATACTCAGCCACGCCGACCTTCACCATCGGCCACACGTTGTGCGGCGTCGTCGTGGTCAGCAGGTCGAGGTACGAACCTTCCTTGAGGAACTTGGTGGAGAAGGTCGCGAACGGTCCGAAGAGGATCACGCGCTTGCCGTCCAGCACGCGGGTGTCGAGGTGGGGCACCGACATGGGCGGCGAGCCCACCGACGCCTTGCCGTAGGCCTTGGCCATGTGCTGGTTGGCGATGGCCGGGTTGTCGGTCACCAGGAAGGAGCCGCCGACCGGGAAGCCTGCGTACTCCTTCGCCTCGGGGATGCCCGACTTCTGCAGCAGGTGCAGCGCACCGCCGCCAGCGCCGATGAAGACGAACTTGGCGTCCGTCTGCGTGACGGCGCCGTCTTTCAGGTTCTTGTAGCCGACGCGCCAGGTGCCGTCGGCGTTGCGCGTGATGTCCTGCACCTCGCTGGAAACCTTCAGCGAGAAGTTCGGCCGGGACTGAAGGTGGCCGACGAACTGGCGCGTGATCTCGCCGAAGTTCACGTCGGTGCCGATGGGCGTCCAGGTCGCGGCGATCTTCTGCTGCGGGTCGCGCCCTTGCATCATGAGCGGCACCCACTGGCTGATCTGCGCCGGGTCTTCCGAGTACTGCATGCCACCGAAGAGCGGGCTGGCCTGCAGCGCCTGGTAGCGTTTGCGCAGGAAGCTGATGTTCTCGTCGCCCCAGACGAAGCTCATGTGCGGCGTGGAGTTGATGAACGAGCGCGGGTTCTTCAGCACGCCGCTCTTGACCTGCGAGGCCCAGAACTGGCGCGAGACCTGGAAGGCCTCGTTGATCTCGATGGCCTTCGCGATCTCGATCTGGCCGTTCTTGCCTTCGGGCGTGTAGTTGAGCTCGGCCAGCGCCGAATGACCGGTGCCAGCGTTGTTCCAGCCGTTGGAGCTCTCCTTGGCGACTTCGTCCAGGCGCTCGACCATTTCCATCGACCAGCCGGGCTCGAGCTCGTTGAGGACGACACCGAGGGTCGCGCTCATGATGCCGCCGCCGATGAGCAGCACATCCACTTTCTTCGTGTCGGCCGCGTGGCCGGTCAGTGCCGCGAGCGACAGGGCAAGGCCCAGCAGGGCAGGGTACGTTCTCTTCAACATGGTGTTCGCAGTGAGACGGGCGCGGGGGCCCAGGGAGCGGCGGCACGTGGCGTGCCTTGGCCGATGAGTTGCAAAAAGATGCAACGCGAATCGTGGAGTCAATCGGGTATTTTACTGAGGGCGCGTGTGGCGCATCCTGATGTCCCCGCGACATCCTTCACTTCACCGGTGGCCCTTTGACGACTCCTCTCTACAAGATCCCAGAATCCGTGCTGGTGGTGATCCACACGCCGGCGCTCGACGTGCTGCTGATCCGTCGCGCCGACGCAGAGGACTTCTGGCAATCGGTGACGGGCAGCAAGGACACTGCCGACGAGCCGATCGCATGGACCGCTGCACGCGAAGTGGCGGAGGAGACCGGCATCGACTCCGGGCCCGGCACCGCGTTGGCATCGCAACTGCGCGACTGGCAGTTGCAGAACGTCTACGACATCTACCCGCGCTGGCGCGCCCGCTACGCCCCCGGTGTGACGCGCAACACCGAGCATCTGTTCGGCCTGTGCGTGCCCGAACGCATCGTGCCGGTGCTGTCGCGGCGCGAGCACACGGCGTGGCAGTGGCTGCCTTACCGCGACGCGGCGGACGCCTGCTTTTCCCCTTCGAATGCGGAAGCCATCCTGCTCCTGCCACAATTTGCCCAATGAACGCGACCGCGAACACCTTTCGGGTGGCGACTTACAACATCCACAAAGGCGTGCAGGGCATCGGGCCGGCAAGTCGGCTGGAGATCCACAACCTCGGCCACGCCATCGAGGGCCTCGACGCCGACATCGTCTGTCTGCAGGAAGTGCGCAAGATGAACCGACAGGGCGCCTTGCGCTTCGCCCGCTGGCCCGACATGCCGCAGGCCGATTTCCTGGCCCCCGAGGGCTACACCGCCGTCTACGAAACCAACGCGATCACCCGCCATGGCGAGCACGGCAATGCGCTGCTCACGCGCTGGCCGGTGGTGCGCACCACGCACCGCGACATCTCCGACCACCGCTTCGAACAGCGCGGCCTGCTGCATGTGCAGATCGACGTCGATGGCCGGATGGTGCATGCCATCGTGCTGCACCTGGGCCTGATCAAGGGCAGCCGGGTGCGGCAGATCGCACAGCTCAAGGACTTCATCGACCGCGAGATCCCGCCGGAAGACGCGCTGATCGTGGCCGGCGACTTCAATGATTGGGGCGCGCGTATGCGCTACGCGATGAACGCGATGGGCCTGCGCGACTCCAGCGACCTGCGCGGCCCGGCCACGCTGACCTATCCGTCGCGTCTGCCGGTCACGCAGCTCGATTTCATCTACGCACGTCAGTTGGCGCCTGCGGCCTGCACCGTGCCGCGCGGCCCGATCTGGGCGCGGATGTCGGATCACCTCCCGCTGCTCACCGACTTCGTGCTCCCGCATTCATAGCGCGAGAGCGTCGCGGGGCGAGCGCCCCTGCTGCGCATGCGTTGGGGGCTTCGCTGGTACGATTCCCGGATGCTCAGGAAGATCGACGACCCCCAGCCCTCCGACACCTCGGCCGACGACGAGGGCACGCCCGTGTCCGTCAAGATCCGCGAGCGCCTGAAGGCCGCGCACAAGCGCTTCAACGCCAACGACAACATCGCCGAGTTCCTGCAGCCCGGTGACCTCGACGCCTTGCTCGACGAGGTCGAGGTCAAGATGAAGGGCGTGCTCGACAGTCTGGTGATCGACGTCGAGAACGACCACAACACCGACAACACCGCGCGCCGCGTCGCGAAGATGTACCTCAACGAGGTCTTTCGCGGGCGTTACGTGCCAGCGCCCTCGCTGACCGAATTCCCGAACGCAGAGCATCTGAACGAGCTGATGATCGTCGGCCCGATCACCGTGCGCAGCGCGTGCTCGCACCACTTCTGCCCGATCATCGGCAAGCTCTGGATCGGCGTGATGCCCAACGAGCACACCAACGTGATCGGCCTGTCGAAGTACGCCCGTCTGGCAGAGTGGATCATGGGCCGCCCGCAGATCCAGGAAGAGGCGGTGGTTCAGCTGGCCGACTTGATCCAGCAGAAGACCCAGCCCGATGGTCTGGCGCTCGTGATGGAGGCCGAGCACTTCTGCATGGCCTGGCGTGGCGTGAAGGAAATGGACAGCAAGATGATCAATTCCGTCATGCGCGGCGTCTTCCTGAAAGACCCGAACCTCCGCCGCGAATTCCTTTCTCTCCTGCCGCGCAACCGCTGAACGCCATGCTCGTACGCCTTCTCTACGCCAGCCGCGCCGTCGACACCAGCAGCCCGGCGATCGACGCGATCCTCGCGAAATCGCGGGCGCACAACACGGCCTGCGGTATCACCGGCATCCTCTGCTACGGCGCCGGCATCTTCCTTCAGGCCATCGAAGGCGGCCGCAACGCGGTGAGCGAGCTCTACGGCCACATCCAGCAGGACGAACGCCACAAGGACGTGGTGCTGCTGCACTACGAAGAGATCACTGAACGCCGCTTCGGTGGCTGGACCATGGGCCAGGTGCAGCTCACCAAGATCCACGCCGCCGTCCTGCTGCGCTATTCGGAACGCCCGGAGCTCGACCCCTACGCCGTGTCCGGCAAGGTGTCGATGGCGCTGCTCGAAGAGCTGATGGCCACCGCGGCCATCGTCGGGCGCACCTGAGCCGCGCTGCACCGGTGGCTGGCACCACGGCCAGCGAGAGGGCCGCATGACCACGCGGCTGCTGGGCTGCGATTTCTCGAGCGCGCCGAGCGCGCGCAAGCCGATCGTCGTGGCCCTCGGTCATGAACGCGGCGGCCGCGTGACGCTGTCGCAACTGCTGCCCTTCACGACGCTCGACGCCTGGGGCCAGTGGCTGAAAGACACGCCGGCCTGGGTCGGCGGCTTCGATCTGCCCTTCGGCCTGTCGCGCGAGCTGGTGCTGCAACTGGGCTGGCCGACGACCTGGCCCGCGCTGATGGCCCACTACGCGGCGATGAGCCGGGCCGACATACGTGCCGCCTTCGTTGCCTTCTGCGCCGCGCGACCGGTCGGCGGGAAGTTCGCCCATCGTCGCACCGACGGCCCGGCCGGCGCGAGCCCGTCGATGAAATGGGTGAACCCGCCGGTCGCGTTCATGATGCATGCGGGTGTGCCGCGCCTGCTGGCAGCGGGTGCCACGGTGCCTGGCTTGCACACCGGCGCGGGCGACGGGTCGAAGGTGGCGCTCGAAGCCTACCCGGGCATGCTGGCGCGCGAACTCATCGGCCGGCGCAGCTACAAGAGCGACACCGGTGCGCGCCAGGACACGCCCCGCTGGGTCGCACGGGCCGACCTGCTGTCGGCGCTCGAGCGCGGCCAGACCCGGCTTGGGTTGCGCCTGTCGTTGACGCACGCGCAGCGCGACCAGTTGTTGGCAGACGCCCGAGGCGATTCGCTCGACGCGGTCCTCTGCCTGGTACAGGCGGCGTGGAGCCATGCCCGTCGCGACAGTGAAGGGCCGGGCTATGGCCTGCCGGTGGACATCGACCCGCTCGAAGGCTGGATCGCCACGGCCTAGTTCGTGACATCCGGCTCTGCCGCTGTCCTACAACGCCACGCGGCGCCCTCGCCGGTGCGGACTGCAGGGTTGGTCCTAGATTGGTTTCAGACGGTTCGGTCGAGCCGTTGCAACCGAAGCAAAGGAGTTCGCTATGAACAAGGATCAAGTCGAAGGTCGCGTGGATCAAGCCAAGGGCAAGGTCAAGGAAGTGGCTGGCCGTGTGACCGGCAACGAGTCGCTCGAAGCGAAGGGCGCTGCGGAAAAGGCCGGCGGCAAGGTGCAGAGCACCTATGGCGACGCCAAGGAAAAGACCAAGGACGCCCTGAAGTCGGGCGTCGACAAGCTGTGAGCACGGTGACCAGCGCAGGCCTGCCGCGGCACGCCCTGCGCTGGGCATCTGTCTCCGTCATCGCGATTGCTGCCGGCCTCGCTGGCTGTAGCGACCGGGGCGATGGCCAAACGGCCGGCCAGAAGGTGGATGCCGCCATCGCCAAGACGCAGGACGCCGCAGAGCGCGCCAAGGACAAGGCGGAAGTGCTGGCCGGAGAGGCACGCGACAAGGTCGTGGCGTCCGAGCCCGCCATGCGCGAAGGCGCTGCCAATGTGAAGGAAGCGGCCCGTGAGACGGGTGCCGCAGTGGCTGGAACGGTCGACGACATGTCGATCACCGCCAGCGTGTCGAGCAGCCTCGCCAAGGATCCCGAATTGAGCGCGACGCGCATCGATGTGGACACGAAGAGCGGCGTCGTCAAGCTGCAAGGCCCGGCGCCGAACGCTGCGGCCAAGGCACGCGCAGGGGACATTGCCAAGGCGGTGAAGGGCGTTTCGAGCGTCGACAACCAGCTCGATGTTCGCGCGATGTAATCGGTGCGAATCCCGATCCCAACAAAAAACCCGGCATTGCCGGGTTTTTTGTTGCGCGTCGAAAAGCTCAGTGGCCGAGCCAATCCTTGAGTTCGTCGGCATGTTCTTCTTCGTCGGCGAGGATGTCCTCGAGCATGCGGCGCGTCGTCGGGTCCTTGTCGCCGATCAGAACGATCATCTGGCGGTAGGTCTCGACGGCAATGCGTTCGGCCACGAGGTTGGCCTTGACCATGGCCTGCAGGTCTTCCGATTCGTCGTAGCTGGCGTGGCTGCGCTCCAGCAGGGTGGCTGGCGAAAAGTCCGGATCGCCGCCCAGTTGCACGATGCGTTCGGCAATGCGGTCGGCGTGGGCAGACTCTTCATTTGCATGCACCAAGAACTCGTCGGCGATGGCCGGCGAGGACACGCCGTTGGCGGTGAAATAGTGACGCTTGTAGCGCAGCACGCACACCAGTTCGGTGGCAAGGGCGTCGTTGAGCAGTTTGACGACATCGTCGCGCCATGGGCCATAGCTCGGCGTCACGGCGCCGTCGTCGAGGCTCTTGCGCGCGGCGTCGATGGCGCCTTCGTCGAGGGTCAGGCGTTCGGTCGGTGCGTTGGTGCCGCCCATGGACTTGGGGGCAGAGACTGTTGCGTTCATCGTGGGTCCTTTCTGGGGGCTGCTTGTTGTTTTGGGAATCACGTGCAGACGGAAGGCAGAAGCCGCTCATCCGACGCGAGACACGCATGACGGCGCCCCGCCAAAGCGGTGGTCGTCAAGCGACACCGGACGCCAAGGCGTCCGGTTGTTTCGAGGGCAGGCTCCTGTCGATCGTGTCGAACAGGGGCGCTGCAATTCGCTACTTAGTAGTCGTCGCGCGGGCTGCGACGGCTGGCCAGCACGATCAGCGCCGTGATGGCGGCACCGGCGGCGGCAGCAATCAGCACCGAGCGCATCGGCTGGTCGGCGATGTACTTGCCGGTCACGTCCGCAGCCTGCTCGAGGCGGCGCTGCGCGCGTGCGCTGGTGGTCGACGCGGCGTCCAGGCCACGTTGAACGGCTTGCTGCACACGGGCTGCAATCTGCTCCACGGTGGGCTCGGCTTCGCGGCGCAGGTCGCGGACCTTTTCGCCTGCCGCGTTCACGGCATTCTGCGCATAGGCGCGCGTCGATTCGATGGCGTCGTTGGCCGTCTTGCTGGCTTCGTCGGCGAGCTGCGATGCTGTCTTCATGTTCATGGGAAGTTCCTTTCTGCGGATGACGAAAAAATGTTCTGGCCTGTCCATCCTAACGACGTGCGCTCCCGCGTGGTGCGGGTAAGGAGCGGCTTGGACCAACGATAGCGCGGTGCGCGCCGCGCCCTGTCAGCAGCCGCGGGAGAGGCTCGTAGGAGAGCAGCGTCAGCCGGCCGCGCTGCGACCTGCCGTCCCGGGCGTCACGGTCGGCAGCATGATGGCGACACGGGTGCCCGTGCCGGGTGCCGAGGTCACGGTGAGCTTGCCCTGCGCCGCCTCGACGCGGTGGCGCATGCCGGCCAGCCCGTGCGTTGCGGGCCGCAGGCGCTGCGGGTCGAAGCCCTTGCCGTCGTCGGCCACTTCGACCGTCACATGCGTGTGGTAGTCCTTCATCACGATCGTGGCCTCCGAGGCCTCCGCGTACTTCCCGATGTTGGTGAGGCTCTCCTGCACCATGCGGTAGACGGTGAGCTGGCGCGCCTCGTCGAGCACGACGGGCTCGAGTTCCATCTCCACCCGGATGCCGGCGCGGTCTTCGAACTCGCGACCGAGGATTTCCAGCGACGCCACCAGCCCGAGGTTGCCGAGCGACGAGGGCCGCAGGTCCTCGATGATGCGGCGCTTCAGGGCGATGCCGCTGTTGAGCAGTTCGGTCAGATGCTGGAGCCGTTGCGCGGCGTCCGGGGCGTCGGCCAGGCGCGACTTGAGCCGTGCCACGTCAAGTTTGGCGGCCGTCAGCAGCGAGCCGAGTTCGTCGTGCAACTCACGCGCCAGATGGCCCCGCTCGTTTTCCCGCACGTCCTGCAGGTGGGTGGCCAGTTCGGCCAGGCTGGCGGTCCGCTCCCGCACTTCGGTCTCCAGCACATTGCGTTCGCGCTGCAGGGCTTCCTGCTGCCGCTCGCCGATGGAACGCAGGGCGTGCGTCTGCCGAAGGTACAGATAGAAGGCCAGGAGCGCGATGACCGCGATCAGTGCGATGCCCGCACGCGCGAGTTGAAGCGATCGGGCGATCTGCGCCTGCCCCCGGCGCAGCGCGGCGTCGCTGCGGTCGATCAGGGCGCCTGCCTGCGTGCGTATCGCGTCCATCTCCTCGCGGCCGACGTCGGTGGTGATGACGAACTTCCAGGCGTCCTCCTTGCCGTCCTTGCGCAGGCGCACGCTCATTTCCATCTCGGCCATCTTGCGGCCGACGTGCGTGGTCAGCTGCGACAGCTGCGCGTTTTCGGTGGGCCGGTTGGCGTACAGGGCGCGCAGGGTGGCCAGTTGTCCGTCGACCTTGCGCACGGCCTGGTCATAAGGTTCGCGATATCTCGCTTCGCCGGTCAACAGATAGCCGCGCTGACCCGTTTCAGCATCGACGATGCTCAGAAGAAGTTCGTTGAGCGTCTGCCGGACGCTCTGGGCGTCACGGACCTCGATGAGTGCCTGGTGCGACTGTCGGAAGCCGACTTCGTTGATGCCCACCAGCATCAGCGCGGCCAAAATGGCCAGCGCCAGGGTCAAGGCCATCTTCGGAAAAGCTAACCAACGCATGAGGTCTCCGCAAGACGCCTGACAGTCAAATTCGTGAATAATCGATGCCGTTCAGGGTTCAGCATATTGCGACGCTCGAACGCGCAGGACAACAAAGAAGGTAACAGATGATCAAGATCGGAATTGTGGATGACCACGCCATCGTGCGCTCCGGCTTGCGCCAGTTTTTCTCGGAGCACGTGGACCTGCGCGTGGTCGGCGAAGCAGGCACGGGGCGGGAAGCCATCGAACTGGTTCGCACGACCGAACTCGACGTGCTGGTGATGGACCTGTCGATGCCCGGCCAGAGCGGCATCGATGCGCTCGCGATGATTCGTGCCAAGGCGCCGGACGTGGGCATCCTCATCCTGAGCGGCTACCCCGAAGAGCACTACGCCATGAACCTGATCCGTCAGGGCGCCAGCGGCTACCTGAACAAGGAATGCGATCCGATCGAGATCGTGAACGCGATCCGCACCATCTCGCTGGGTCGCCGCTACATCACGCCCGCCGTCGCAGAACTGCTGGCGCGCCAGCTCGACCGCAAGGACGACGCGGCCCCGCACGAGCAATTGTCGGAGCGTGAGTTCCAGGTCTTCCTGAAGCTTGCCAAGGGCGAGACGGCCGGCGACATCGCCAAGACGCTGTCGCTGTCGGTGAAGACGGTGAGCACGTACCGCACGCGCCTGATGGAGAAGATGAATCTCTCCTCCAACAGCGACCTCACGTACTACGCGCTGAAGAACAAGCTCATCGATTGATGAGTGCTCGGGCCGGTTGAGCGCCGGGTTCAGCGGGCGGTGCTCTTCGGCCGGCTCGTCGCGGTCTGCGCGATGCAGAAGTCGATGAGCGCGTCGATCTCGTTGGACTTGTCGAAGACCGCATCCACGCCCAGTTCGGCGCAGCGCTTGCGGATGTCGGGCGTCGCATAGTTGCTCAGCACCACCACCTT
>CALRYR010000117.1:0-9864 GCA_943372425.1 Variovorax sp. YR752
CAGGTTGAAGCGGCGCACCTGGCTCGGCGAGATGTAGATGTCGTCGGTGCTGGCGGTGAAGCTGGTGTCGGGGCTGCGCAGGAAACCGAAGCCGTCGGGCAGGATTTCGAGCACGCCGTCGGCGAAGACCTGTTCGCCGGCCTTGGCGCGCTTCTTGATGATCGCGAACATCAGCTCCTGCTTGCGCATGCGGCCGGTGTTTTCGATCTCAAGGGCTTCGGCCTGCTTGAGGACTTCAGACACGTGGAGTGCCTTGAGTTCGTTTAAGTGCATGGAGCGACCCCTTGCGGGGTGTTTGTCGAACGGGAAACGGGGGGAGGTTTAAGGAGAGGCGAGAACTGCCTCACAAACCGGGGAACTCAAACCGGGCGAGCCGGTGAACTGAAAGAGATTATGACAGGAAAAAACGAGGCGGCCGGCGCATTGCGCGACGACCGCCTTTCGGGGCCGACTCAGGCGAGTTGCTGGTCGATGAAGGCCGTCAGCTGCGCCTTGCTCATCGCGCCCACCTTGGTGGCGGCCAATTGGCCATCCTTGAACAGCATCAGCGTGGGGATGCCGCGAATGCCGAACTTGGCGGGGATGTCGCGGTTCTCGTCGACGTTCATTTTGGCGATCTGCAGCTTGCCTTCGTAAGTGCTGGAGACCTCGTCGAGGATCGGGGCGATCATCTTGCAGGGGCCGCACCATTCGGCCCAGTAGTCGACCAGCACCGGCTTGCCGGACTGCAGCACGTCGGCTTCGAAAGAGGAGTCGGAGATGTGTTTGATCAGATCGCTGGCCATGGTGTTGTCCTTGTGACGCGGGGTTGCGGTGCAGCTAAAGTGTTGGTCATTGTGGCAGAAACCAAGTGGCAGCGTCCCCGGTGCGGACGCTATGGGCGCGATAGCCGAGGCCCTTTTCTCTTCGAACTTGGATCCCCTGAATGAACACTCGAAAGACCGTTGCCATTGTCGGCGGCGGACCCGCCGGCCTGATGGCGGCCGAGACCTTGAGCGCCGCCGGCGTACAGGTCGATCTCTACGACGCCATGCCTTCGGTCGGACGCAAGTTTCTGCTGGCCGGTCGCGGCGGTCTCAACCTCACGCACTCGGAGCCCTTCGACATCTTCGTACAGCGCTTCGGCGACCGTCGGTTGCAGCTGGAGCCGATGCTGCGCGACTTCGGGCCGGATGCCTTGCGCGCGTGGGCGCAGGGCCTCGGCGTCGAGACCTTCGTCGGCACCTCGGGCCGCGTGTTCCCGGTGGACATGAAAGCGGCGCCGCTGCTGCGTGCCTGGTTGCAACGGCTGCGTGGCGCCGGTGTGCGCTTCCACATGCGCCACCGCTGGCAGGGCTGGGCGGCTTCCGACGCGATGCCCACGAAGCTCGACTTCGCGACACCCTCCGGTCACGTCACGGCGCAGGCCGACGCCGTGGTTCTGGCCTTGGGCGGTGCGAGCTGGCCGCGCCTGGGCTCCGACGGCGCATGGGTTCCGTGGCTGCAGTCGCGCGATGTCGAGGTGGCGCCGCTTCTGCCTGCGAACTGCGGCTTCGACGTGGCCTGGAGCGCGCATTTCGCGTCGCGCTTCGCGGGGCAGCCCTTCAAGTCGGTGTCGATCCGCTTCGTCGATTCATCGGGTCGCAGCTTCGAACGCAAGGGCGAGTTCGTGGCGACCGCCACCGGCATTGAAGGCAGCCTGGTCTACGCGGCTTCGGCGTTGCTGCGCGACGAGATCGCTACGACGGGCCACGCCACGCTGTCGGTCGACCTGCTGCCTGATCGCTCCTTCGAGCAGGTGCATGCGGCTGTCATGCATCCCCGCGGATCGCGCTCGCTCAGCAGCCACCTGAAGAGCAGGCTCGGCCTCGAAGGTGTCAAGGCCAATGTGTTGCATGAAACGCTCGGTCGTGACGGAGTGCAAGCGAGCGAAACATTGTCACGCGCCATCAAGGCACTGCCGCTCCGGCTGACTGCACCGCGGCCCATTGCCGAGGCGATCAGCACCGCGGGCGGTGTGCGCTTCGATGCGCTCAACGACGGCACCCTGCTGCAGGCCTTGCCCCACGTGCATTGCGCGGGCGAGATGCTCGACTGGGAAGCGCCGACCGGCGGCTACCTGATGACGGCTGCCATGGCCAGCGGCGTGGCCGCGGGTCAGGGCGTACTGCGCGGATTCGAGGGCATGCCGACGGCATGACCTTAGTCACATAGTACTTGTGGCTGACATGCATTTGTTCCGCGACCCGCACACAATCCCCCGTGAGAGGGGTCGTTGCCGCATGCATCCGCAGGTCGATATCAGGAAGGTCCGGGAACGGTACTTCAACTACAGCGTCAGCACAGGATCGGCTGACGAACGCCACCTGCGCGAAGGGCTGCGGTCCATCGCCGAATGCCTGCACGATGCAGCCACCGCGCTCAGTGACCATTTCAGCGTGGCGCGCCTGAGCTACGAAGGCAAACCTCTCGGGGCCTACCGCATCTCGAGCATGGAACACGACACGCTGGCGCTGGCCGATACATTGCGCGATAAGCTGCAAAAGGACGGCGCCGCGGCCTGACGGGAACGGCCGCGCCGCGCATCGCGACTAGCCCATGTTCGGTTGACCGTTCGAAGCGGTGACGCCGCCGTCCACGGGCAGTGCAACGCCGGTCACGAAGCTCGCGTCGTCGCTTGCGAGAAACGCGATCACCGCGGCAACCTCGCTCGGCTCCGCCGGGCGACCCAGCGGGATGCGCTCCATGAATTTCGCCATCAGTGCCTCGTCCTTCTGCATGTCTTCGGTCATCGGGGTCTTGGTGAAGCTGGGGCAGACCGCATTCACCCGCACCCCGTCGGCACCGTGATCGAGCGCGAGGGCTCGCGTGAAATTCACGATGGCCCCCTTGGACGCGTTGTAGAAGCCCATGCCCCAGTCGCCCCCCAGGCCCGACACCGACCCGGTGTTGACGATGCAGCCGCGCGTGCGCGTCAGGTAGGGCATGGCTGCGCGGGCGCAATGGAAGACGCCGCCCGCATTGACGGCCATGGTGCGTTCCCAGTCGTCGAGGCTGGCCTCGGTCACCTTGCCCTCACGCGCAATGCCGGCATTGCTCACCAGCACATGCAGATTGCCGAAGCGCTCGACGGCCGCCTTCACGAGGCCCTCGACTTGCGCGTAGTCAGCGACGTCGACAACATGCACCAGTGTTCGTTCGGCGGGCAGTTCGGCCGCGACCCGATCGAGCGTGTCGCGCGAGTCGCCGGCCAGCACCACCGATGCGCCTTCCTCGGAGAAGCGCAGGGCCGTGGCCCTGCCGATGCCCGAGCCGGCGCCGGTCACGACGACACAGCGATCGGAAAATCTTTTCATGGAAGCCCCTTTCGTGAAAGAAAGAAGCATGGTGGCGAGCACCGGCGACCGCCCTGTCGGAGAGCGTCGCGTCTGGGTGTCTGCCGGCGCAGCCGTGGCGGCTGCAGCATCGGAAGAACACGTCGATAAGAAGGAGGTTGACGAGCCTTACCCCCGGCACTGGCTACGCAGTTAGGGCTGCTTGGTTCCCCACCTGACCCGGTTGGCCGCTTCACCATGCGGGGAGGCCCGTCAGCCGTCATTCTAGCCTGCAGGGGAGTGCCCATGCCCCGCATGGGAATGCGCTTCGCCGGCTTTTAGAATGGGCCGATGTCCTATCTCGTGCTCGCCCGCAAATACCGGCCTCGCAATTTCGAAGAAATGGTCGGCCAGGAGCATGTGGTGCAGGCACTTTCGAATGCACTGACCACGCAGCGGCTGCACCATGCCTACCTGTTCACCGGTACGCGTGGCGTCGGCAAGACGACCGTGTCGCGCGTGCTGGCCAAGTCGCTCAACTGCCAGGGCTCCGATGGTCAGGGCGGCATCACCGCCACGCCGTGCGGCGTCTGCCAGGCCTGCCTGGACATCGACGCCGGCCGCTTCGTCGACTACACCGAGCTCGATGCCGCGTCGAACCGCGGCGTGGACGAGGTGCAGTCGCTGCTCGAACAGGCCGTCTACAAGCCGGTGCAGGGGCGCTTCAAGGTCTTCATGATCGACGAAGTGCACATGCTCACCAACACCGCGTTCAACGCGATGCTCAAGACGCTGGAGGAGCCGCCCGAGTACCTCAAGTTCGTGCTGGCGACAACCGACCCGCAGAAGGTGCCGGTCACGGTGCTCTCGCGCTGCCTGCAGTTCAACCTGCGGCCGATGGCGCCCGAGACGGTACTGGAACATCTCACGCAGGTGCTGGCGGCCGAGCAGGTGCCTGCGGAGCCACAGGCCTTGCGCCTGCTGGCGCGCGCCGCGCGTGGTTCGATGCGCGACGCGCTGTCGCTGACCGACCAGGCCATCGCCTTCGGCAATGGCGAGCTGCTCGAAGGCGGCGTGCGACAGATGCTCGGCAGCGCCGATCGCAGCCACGTGTTCCGGCTGATCGATGCGCTGGCGCAGGGCGATGGCAAGACCGTCGTCGAAACCTCCGAGGTGCTGCGCCGCGACGGCCTGTCGGCGGCGTCGACGCTCGAAGAAATGACGACGGTGCTGCAGGCCATGGCGGTGCTGCAGGCGGTGCCCTCGCGTGCCGCAGCCGCCAGCGACACCGACCCTGACGCGGCCGAGACGGCGCGGCTCGCTGGCGTCATGCCGCCGGACGAGACCCAACTGCTGTACAGCCTCTGCCTGCACGGGCGCGGGGAGCTCGGCCTGGCGCCGGACGAGTACGCGGCGCTCACGATGGTGCTGTTGCGTCTGCTGGCCTTCAAACCCGCCGATACGGCCTCCGCGGAAAAAAAAACTCTGAATGACGCCCAGGCGGCCCCGCGCACGGCCGCGGAGGTGCCATCGGCTGCTCCCGACGCGGCCGCGCCAGCCGTCGTCGCCGTGCGCGCGACGGCGACGACACCTACGGCCGCGGCACCGCAACCCGCCCCGCCCGCCGAGACGGCGTTTGCCGGCCACCGCCTGCCGGTGCGCGATGCCCCGCCTGTCGCCCACGGGCCGGCACCCACGCAGGAGGCTCCCGCGCGCGTGCTCGCCATGCCGGTGCGCGTCCAGCCGGCGCCCGGCGCACGTGAACAGATGCGCGAGATCGAAGCGCCTGCGGGAACCATCGAACCGAGCGAGGAGGGCGACTTCTGGTACGCGACGGTGACGCAGATGGTCGTCGCCGAGGCCATCGGTGCGCTGACACGCGAGCTGGCGCTGCAGTCGCAACTCGTGGCGCGGGACGTTGACCAGTGGCTGCTGCGCGTCGAGCGCGAATCGCTCAACCAGGTCTCGACCCGGGAGAAGCTGCAGGCGGCGCTCGCAGGGTTGGGCCATGCGGTGAGAATCGCGATCGAGATCGGCGGCGTGACGGACAGCCCCGCACGCCGCAACAAGCTGGCCGCCGAAGCGCGCCAGCGGACGGCGGAGGACACGATCCGCAACGACCCCGAGGTGCAGTCGCTGATGCAGCAGTGGGACGCGAAGATCGTCCCTGGCACCCTGCGACCCGCCTAACATCACCCCTTTCATATCAACGAACTTTCAGGATCAACGCGATGTTCAACAAAGGACAACTGGCCGGCCTCATGAAGCAGGCGCAGGCCATGCAGGACAACCTCAAGAAGGCGCAGGAAGAACTCGCCCACATCGAGGTGGAGGGCGAATCCGGTGCCGGCCTGGTGAAGGTCGTCATGACCTGCAAGCACGACGTCAAGCGCATCACCATCGACCCGAGCCTGCTGGCCGACGACAAGGACATGCTCGAAGACCTGGTGGCCGCCGCCTTCAACGCCGCCGTGCGCAAGGCCGAGGAGACCAGCGAAGCGAAGATGGGCAAGCTCACCGCGGGCATGCCCGGCATGCCTCCCGGCATGAAGTTGCCGTTCTGATGAGGCACCTGCGCCGCGTCCGCACGAGCCCGCGCCGTGGCTGACACCAGCTCGCTTGACGCGCTGATCGATGCGCTGCGGCGCCTGCCGGGCGTGGGCGTAAAGTCTGCGTCGCGCATGGCATTCCATCTGCTGCAGCACGACCGCCAGGGCACGCAGCTGCTGTCGCGCGCGCTGCAGCAAGCTGCCGAGAACGTGCGGCACTGCGAGCGTTGCAACACCTTCACCGAAGCGACGATCTGCCAGGTCTGCATGGACCCGCGCCGCGACGGGAGCAAGCTGTGCGTGGTCGAGACGCCGGCGGACCAGGCCGCACTCGAACGCACCAATGCCTTCCGCGGCTACTACTTCGTGTTGATGGGGCGGCTGAGCCCGCTCGACGGCATCGGGCCGAAGGACATCGGCCTGCAGAAGCTGTTCGACCGGGCGCTCGACGGCACCGTGAGCGAGGTGATCCTCGCGACCAATTTCACCGCCGAGGGCGAGGCGACGGCGCACGTCATCGGCGAAGCGCTGCGCCAGCGCGGGCTCACGGTCACGCGGCTCGCACGGGGCGTGCCCGCCGGCAGCGAACTCGAGTACGTCGATCTCGGCACCATCGCGCATGCGCTGGTCGACCGGCGCTAGCCTTTCACTTTGAATCGACGAGATCGCACGCATGAACTTCCAGCTCACCATCGCCTACTGGTGCGTGCTCATCGCTGCCGCATTGCCCTACGTTTGCGCCTACATCGCGAAGGTCGGGGCCTTCGGTCCGCGTGACAACGTGACACCGCGCGACTGGGCGGCCAAGCAGAGCGGCTGGCGCGCCCGTGCCAATGCCGCGCAGGCCAACAGCTTCGAAGGCCTTGCCTTCTTCATCGGCGCGGTGATCATCGCGCATCAACTCGGCGCGCAACAGGGCCGCATCGACGCGCTGGCCATGGCCTACATCGTGTTGCGACTGGTGTTCATCGCGCTGTATTTACGTGGTGCCAATGCGGCACGCAGCGCGGTCTGGGCGCTGGGTTTTGTGGTCAACATTGCGATCGTTTTCGCGGGACGCTAGCCCTCTTTCGGTTTACGTGGAAACCCCCACGGGATGTTCCCGATGCCTGTGAACGAAGCGCGCGCCTAAGCTCGATTCGGTCTTCAAGACCGCAAACCCAGGGCTCAACGCATGCTTCTTCGCCGCACCTTCACGTCTGCCGCTGCCTTGGCAGCTGCATCGATCGCGATTCCCCATGTCTTCGCGCAAGGCAAGCCGGAGCGCACGAAGATCTCCATCGCCGTCGGCGGCAAGGCGGCTTTCTATTACCTCCCGCTCACCATCACCGAGCAACTCGGCTACTTCAAGGCCGAAGGGCTTGATGTGGAGATCGCCGACTTCGCCGGTGGCGCGCGTGCGTTGCAGGCGGTGGTCGGCGGATCGGCCGACGTGTGCTCGGGCGCCTACGAGCACACCATCAACCTGCAGGCCAAGAACCAGGTGTTCCAGGCCTTCGTGCTGCAGGGGCGCGCACCACAGATCGCGGTGGGCGTGTCGACCAAGAACATGGCGGGCTATGCCAACGTGGCCGACCTCAAGGGCAAGAAGATCGGCGTGTCCGCGCCGGGCTCGTCGACCAACATGGTCGCGAATCTGGTGCTGTCGCGCGGGGGCCTGAAGGCCAGCGACGTGAGCTACATCGGTGTCGGCGTGGCTGCAGGTGCGCTGACGGCGCTGCGCTCGGGCCAGATCGACGCGATCAGCAACACCGACCCGGTGATGACGATGCTCGAGCAGAAGGGCGACGTGAAGATCATCAGCGACACCCGCACGCTCAAGGGCACGCAGGACGTCTTCGGCGGGCCGATGCCCGCGGCCTGCCTGTATGCGCCGGCGGACTTCATCCAGAAGAATCCGAACACCTGCCAGGCACTCGCGAACGCCATCGTGCACGGCCTCAAGTGGCTGCAGACCGCTGGGCCGAGCGACATCATCAAGACGGTTCCCGAAACCTACCTGCTGGGCGACCGCGCGCTGTACCTGGCGTCCTTCGACAAAATCCGCGAGTCGATCGCGGTCGACGGCCTGGTGCCGCTCGAGGGCCCGAGAACCGCGCTGACGGCCATCGCCAGCTTCGACACCTCGGTCAAGGCCGACAAGATCGACCTCGCGAAGACCTTCACGAACGATTTCGCCCGTCGCGCGAAAGAGCGCTTCAAGGCCTGAAGGGCTGAGTCGATCGATGGCCGACATTGCCGATTCTTCCGACCACGCGCTCGAACTCCTCGACATCAACTGCACCTTCCACGCGAAGGAGAACCCGGGTCAGCGCTACACCGCGGTGGCCGACACCACGTTGTGTATCCGCGCGGGCGAGTTCGTCTCCGTCGTCGGCCCCACAGGCTGCGGTAAGTCGACCTTGTTGAACGTGGCGGCGGGCCTGCTGGCGCCGTCATCCGGTGCGGTGAAGGTCTTCGGCCAGCCGCTTGCGGGCATCAACACGCGTGCGGGCTACATGTTCCAGAGCGACGCGCTGATGCCGTGGCGCAGCGCGCGCGACAACGTGATGGTGGGGCTGCAGTATCGCGGCGTGCCCGACGGCGATGCAGCCGCGCAGGCGGAAGCCTGGCTGGCGCGTGTCGGTCTGGCGGGCTTTGGCGACCGCTATCCGCACCAGCTGTCGGGCGGCATGCGCAAGCGTGCAGCCCTGGCGCAGACGCTGGTGCTGGACCCCGACATCATCCTGATGGACGAGCCCTTCAGCGCGCTCGACGTGCAGACCCGGCAGCTGATGGAAAACGAGGTGCTGGAGTTGTGGGCCTCCAGGAAGAAGGCGGTGCTCTTCATCACGCACGACCTGGATGAAGCCATTGCCATGAGCGACCGTGTCGTCGTCCTTTCAGCCGGCCCCGCGACACATCCGATCGGTGAATTCGTCATCGACCTGCCGCGACCGCGCGACGTCGCCGAAGTGCGCATGCATCCGCGTTTCGTCGAACTGCACACGCAGATCTGGAACGTGCTGCGCGACGAGGTGTTGAAAGGCTATTCGCAGCAGTTGAAGAAGGCGGCTTGAGCATGGTGAGTTTCCGACCCAACGCGCGCAATGCGCGCATCTGGCAACTCGGGCTGCTGGCGGTGCTGTTGGTGATGTGGCACGTCGCCTCACGCAACAATCAGTTCGCCTTCTTCCTCGGCGAGCCGATCCAGGTGGCGGGGCGCATCTGGAACTGGTTTTTGCCGATCGCCGTGCCGCCCAACGTGCTGTTCCCTGAAGGACTGGCGGGCAATGCCGACATCTACCGGCACCTCGGCACGACGCTGCTCGAGACGGTGCTGGCCTTCGGCATCGGCACGGTGCTGGGTCTGGCCTGCGGCCTGTGGCTGGCGCTCGCGCCCACGGCCAGCCTGATCCTCGACCCTTACATCAAGGCGGCCAACTCGATGCCGCGCGTGATCCTCGCGCCGATCTTCGCGTTGTGGTTCGGCCTGGGCATCTGGAGCAAGGTGGCGCTGGCGGTGACGCTGGTGTTCTTCATTGTGTTTTTCAATGTTTACCAGGGCGTCAAGGAAGTCAGCCCGGTGGTGCTGGCCAATGCGAAGATGCTGGGCGCCAACCAGCGCCAGCTGATGCGCACCGTGTACCTGCCGAGCGCAACGAGCTGGGTGTTCTCCAGCCTGCACACCGCCGTGGGCCTGGCCTTCGTCGGTGCTGTGGTGGGCGAGTACCTGGGCTCCGCGCGCGGCGTGGGCTACCTCATCCTGCAGGCGGAGGGCACCTTCGACGTGAACACCGTCTTCGCCGGCATCGTGGTACTCACCGCCTTCGCGCTCGTGCTCGACGCGATTGTCGGCGTGGTGGAGCGGCGCCTCATGAAGTGGCAGCCGCGCAGCGGCGAGACGGAGAAGCTCTGAAAGTGCAGCGCTTCAGCGCTTGCTCTTCGCCGGCGTGCCGCCGCGCTTCTGCTGCACGATCGGCTGCTTGGCCGCAACCGGCCTCTTGCTGACCAGGCCTTTGCGTACCGGCGCCTTGGCACCC
>CALRYR010000118.1:0-9847 GCA_943372425.1 Variovorax sp. YR752
CGCGGGCAACGGCTCGGGCGGCACGGTCACGCGCGTGGCATCGGGCGCCTACGAGATGGGCTTCGCCGACCTGGCCGCGCTGATGGAATTCCACGCCAACAACCCCGACAGCCCGAACAAGCCGGTTGCGGTCATGATGGTCTACAACAACACGCCGGCCTCGGTCATGGCGCTCAAGAAGAGCGGCATCACCAAGCCGGCCGACCTGGCGGGCAAGAAGCTCGGCGCCCCGGTGTTCGACGCCGGCCGCCGCGCCTTCCCGATCTTCGCCAAGGCCAACAACATCGGTGCGGTGCAATGGACCGCCATGGACCCGACGCTGCGCGAAACCATGCTGATGCGCGGCGACATCGACGCGATCACCGGCTTCACCTTCACCTCGCTGCTCAACCTTGAGGCGCGCGGCGCCAAGGCGTCGGACGTGGTGGTGCTGCCCTACCCCGACTACGGCGTGAAGCTCTACGGCAACGTGATCATCGCGTCGCCCAAGCTCATCAAGGAGAACCCCGAGGCGGTGAAGAAATTCCTCTCGGCCTTCGCCAAGGGTGCGAAGGAAGTCATCGCCAACCCGGCCGTGGCGATCGAATCGGTGAAGGCGCGCGACGGCATCATCGATTCCAAGCTCGAGACGCGCCGCCTGCAGTTGGCCATCGACACCGTGATCAACAGCCCCGACGCCAGGACCGAAGGCTTCGGCTCCGTCAACGCCGGCCGCCTGTCGCTGATGGCATCGCAGGTGTCGGACGCGTTCAACACCAAGTCGCGCGTGAACCCCGACGCCGTGTGGAACGGCACCCTGCTGCCGAGCGCCGCCGAACTCAACATCCTGAAGAAGTGATGGCCGGCACCGCAGGCGGTATTGCCGCGTCCGCGCCCTTCGTCGACTTCCAGGACGTCTGGCTCGCCTACAACGAGGAGCTGCTGCGTGCCAACCACTTCGCGGTCGAGGCCATCGACCTGAAGGTCAAGCGCGGCGAGTTCATCGCCATCGTCGGCCCGTCGGGCTGCGGCACGTCGACCTTCATGAAGCTCACCACCGGCCTGAAGATGCCGTCGATGGGCAAGATCCGCATCGACGGCGCGCCCGTCACCGGCCCGCTGAAGATCTCGGGCATGGCCTTTCAGGCGCCGTCGCTGCTGCCCTGGCGCACCACGGTCGACAACGTGCTGCTGCCGCTGGAGATCGTCGAGCCCTACCGCTCGAGCTTCAAGGCCAAGCGCAAGGAATACGAGGAGCGCGCCCGCAAGCTGCTGCAGAAGGTCGGCCTCGCGGGCTATGAAGACAAGTTCCCCTGGCAGCTGTCCGGCGGCATGCAGCAGCGCGCGAGCATCTGCCGCGCGCTCATCCACGAGCCGAAGATGCTGCTGCTCGACGAGCCCTTCGGCGCGCTCGACGCGTTCACGCGCGAAGAGCTGTGGTGCATCCTGCGCGACCTCTGGACCGAGCAGCAGTTCAACGTGATCCTGGTCACGCACGACCTGCGCGAGAGCGTGTTCCTGGCCGACACGGTCTACGTGATGAGCAAGTCGCCCGGCCGCTTCGTGGTCAAGCGCGAGATCGAGCTGCCCCGCCCGCGCGAGCTGGAAGTGACCTACACCAAGGAGTTCACCGACATCGTGCTCGAGCTGCGCGGCCACATCGGCGCCATCCGGAATACCGGCATCAGCCAGGCGCAGACGGCCGCAGCGGGAGCGGCGTCATGATGAAGAACAGCAAGCAGATCGAGCGCTGGTCGCCCTGGTTCCTGCTGATCGTCGTGCTGCTGCTGTGGGAAATCATCTGCCGCGGCTTCGGTGTGTCGGACTTCATCTTCCCGAGCCCGTCGCGCATCTGGGAGCAGTTCTGGGAGTTCAAGACCATCATCGCGGGCCACGCCTGGCGCACCTTCTGGGTGACGATGGCGGGCTTTGGCCTGGCGATCGTGGTGGGCGTGCTGCTGGGCTTCGTCATCGGCAGCTCGCGCCTGGCCTACGCAGCGATGTACCCGCTGATGACGGCCTTCAACGCGCTGCCCAAGGCGGCCTTCGTGCCGATCCTGGTGGTGTGGTTCGGCATCGGCGTCGGCCCGGCCATCCTCACTGCCTTCCTCATCAGCTTCTTCCCGATCATGGTCAACATCGCGACCGGCCTCGCCACGCTCGAACCCGAGCTGGAAGACGTGCTGCGCGTGCTGGGCGCCAAGCGCTGGGACGTGCTGATGAAGATCGGGTTGCCGCGCTCCATGCCCTACTTCTTCGCGTCGCTCAAGGTCGCGATCACGCTGGCCTTCGTCGGCACCACGGTGAGCGAGATGACCGCGGCGAACGAAGGCATCGGCTACCTGCTCATCTCCGCGGGCTCTGCCATGCAGATGGGCCTGGCCTTCGCCGGCCTGATGGTGGTGGGTGCGATGGCGATGGGCATGTACGAGCTGTTCAGCGTGATCGAGAAGCGCACCACCGGCTGGGCGCATCGGGGTTCGCAGGGCGAATAGGTGCGGCCTTTGCGGCCTGCGATGGCGACGGTGGTTACAGTGCGGGCTCCCGCCGTGATCACCGCCCCATGCTGCCCCTGACCCTCACCCAGATACAAGCCCGCCGCCGACTCATCGTCGTCATCCTCCTGTGCGTCGCCGTCGGCGGCGCGGTGCTGCGGCATCTGTCGGCGCCCGGCACCACGCAACGTGATGTCGGCACGCTGCTGATGCTGCTGTGGATCCCGGTCATCGGCAACATCATCGCGTGGCTGGTCAACCGCATGCGCGCCGCGCGTGCCTTGAAGAAGACAGCCGCTGCGATGGCGGCAGCACCGGCTGCGCCACTGCGCGAAGACACGCCCTTCGCGCCCCACGCCTGGGTCGAACTGACCCTGCGCCCCGCCGGTGTTCCGTCCGAAGACATCCCGATCGCCGAGGGCCTCCACCATTGCGCGCTGGTGATCGGCAACGAAGGCTTCTCGGTGCGCTGGCAGGTCGGGCCGGGTCGGTCGTTCCGGCGCGGCACGCTGCAGACGCTGCCGGTGGAATTCATGGCGCCTGAAGCGGCGCTGCCGCGCCTGAAGCCGGGGCTCGCGTTTCGCCTGCTCGTCGGCGAAGCCTTCATCGGCGACGGGCAGGTGCTGCGGCTCAGTACGCCTTGAAGTTCGCCGCGACGCGCTGATTCAGGAAGTCGCCCGCCGTGATCGGCGGGTGCGTCTTGCCGGGGCTTTCGATGATGGCGTCGCGGTTGGCCTGGGCGAAGAAGGCGATGCTGTAGCGCGGGCCCATGTACTCGCCCGGCAGCGGGTTCTTCACGCGGTGGAAGTTGCTCGGCAACTGGTCGTCGCTCCAGCGCATCAGCATGTCGCCGATGTTGCAGGTGATGGCGTCGCCGTCGGGCGGGATGGGCGTCCATTCCTGTGCGTCCATCTCCTTGCCCGGGCAGACCTCGAGGCCGCCCTGGCCCTGGCGCTGGTACAGCAGCGTGAGGCAGTCGAAGTCGGTGTGGGCACCGGCGCGCCACAGGTCGAGCTTGTCCTGCACTTCCGTCGGGATCGCGTAGTAGTGCAGCAGGCGCAGTGTGCTCTGGTAGCTCGGCTTCCCCTGGTCGTGCGCACGGGTGAAGAATTCGTCGTCGAATCCCAGCTTGTAGGCGAAGCACGAGAGCACGCGCATGGCGATCTCCCAGCTCTGGCGTTCGAAACCCAGCATCTTCTCGACGAAGCCCGGCAGTTCCTGGTCGGAGGGGAACAGGTCGCCCATGTGCGGGCGGGTGATCTGGTAGCTCTCCTTCTGGTCGGGCGTGCCGGTGGACGGCCGCACCTGCGCGCGACTTTCCCAGCCGGCGTTGAGCGCCTTCTTCAGCGGGTACTGGCGCTTGACGCTCTCGGGCAGCGCGAAGAAGCGCTCGGCCGTCTCGAAGGCACCGCGGATGTCGCCGAGGTCGATGCCGTGGTTGACGAGCTGGAAGAAACCGACGTCGATCGCGGCGTCCCAGAGCTGGTCGGCGATCTCGGCCTTGCGGGCCTCGAAGTCGGACAGGTCGATGCGGCGGATCTCGCGCGTCGTGTTGATGGAGCCCATCGCGCCCATGCGCGTTTCTCGGTGGAGCTCGGCGAGGTCGTAGTCGACGGGGGTCGTTGCAGCGGTCATGGTCTTGGTCCTGAAAGTTGAAAACTTCAAGAGCAATTTCCTGCCAACCCCTGAAGGTCTTGCGCAAACGCGACTGGCTGGTGAACGCTTCTACTCTCGGGTGCGGATGATGCCGCGTCACGGCCGTGCTGGCAAAGACTTCCGCTTTGACCCTGTGGCGCAGTCGAACTTGACTGGGGCAGTGATGCCACGCCGTGGTGCACGCGACGGCCCATCGGCTCGCTTTTGAATGGCACGAATCCTGCACGTCAGGTCACGGCACAGAGTAGAAGCGTTCAGCGGTTCGACCGCCCGGAAATTGCTCTTGGAGTCTGCGCGCCGTCGCCGGCGCGTCTTCAGGATGCTGCTCGCCTTTGTGCGACGGCAAGTCGATTCACCTGCAGCAACGCCTGCAGTCTTTCTACGGAGCCACCATGCAACGCCGTTCCCTCCTCCGCGCCGCCGGCGCCAGCACGCTCGTCGCCGCCACGCCCTTCGTCCGCGCGCAGGGCTCGCTCAAGCCCTTCAAGTTCAACCTGGGATGGAAGGTCGAGGCCTCGGGCGCGGGCTTCCTGCTGGCGCACCAGCGCGGCTACTACAAGGATGCGGGCCTGGACGTCGCCATCGACACCGGCAACGGCTCGACAGCGGCCATCAGCCTGGTCGGCAGCGGCGCCTACGACGTGGCGTCGGCCGACCTGTCGTCGATGATCGAGTTCAACGTCGCCAACCCGCAGGCCGCGCTCAAGGCCGTGGCGATCCAGTACGACCTGAACCCGAATTCGATCATCGTGCGCAGGGACGGCGCCATCAAGAAGCCGGCCGACCTGGCGGGCAAGACCATCCTCGGCCAGCCCTTCAATGCGTCGCGCAAGCTGTTTCCGGTGTTCGCCAAGGCGCAGGGCTTCGACCCCTCGGGCGTGAAGTGGGAAAACGTGTCGCCCGACATCGGCGACACGCGCTTCGTCAAGGGCGACTTCGATGCCTCCGCCTACTTCTATTTCACCGGCCTGCTCAACCTCAAGGCACGCGGCATGGGGCCCGAACAGCTCACCTCTCCGACTTCGGCATGAAGTCGTACGGCAACGGACTGGTCGCCAACCCGAAGAGCATGGAGCAGGCCGACGTGATGCGCGCCTTCGTGAAGGCCACCACGCGCGGCTGGATCGAGTGCATCGCCGACCCGAAGGCCGGCGGCGCGGTCGTGAAGACGCGCGAGCCGCTGGCCAACCAGGAGATCGAGACCGAGCGGCTGCAGCTCATCGTCGACGGCACCATGAAGACCGCCGACGTGCGCACCAACGGCTGGGGCGCGGCGACACCCGCTCGGCTGCAGGCCACCATCGACGAGACGGTGGCGGCCTTCGGCCTGAAGAGCACGCCGACCGTGGCGGACTTCTTCTCCGACAAGTTCCTGCCGTCGGCCATCGACCGCAAGCTGAAGGCCTGAAGGAGTCACACACCATGGGCATTCCGGTCCTCGACCTGACCGGCGCCCTGGTGCCAGGCGGTCCGCGCAGCGCAGAGGTGGCGCGCGCGTTCCGCTCGGCGGCCATGGCGTCGGGCTTCTTCTACGTGCGCCACCACGGCATCGACGCGGCGATGGTCGAGCGCCAGTTCGACATCACCCGGCGGCTGATGGCGCTGCCGATCGAACGGCGCGAGGCGTTGTCGATCAAGCACTCGCCGATCATGCGGGGCTACGAGGGTTTGGGCGCACAGACGCTGGACGCCGCGATGAAGCCCGACCTCAAGGAGAGCTTCTATTGCGGCATGGACTGGCCGGCCGACCATCCCTACGTGCAGGCCGGCTACCAGACCTACGGCCCGAGCCAGTGGCCGGCCGAACTGCCCGATGTGCGCGCGCACTGCGAGGCCTACATCGACGCGATGAACGCCCTGTCGCTGCGCCTCATGCAGCTGATGGCGCTGTCGCTCGACCTGCCCGAGGACTACTTCGACGAGGCCTGCCACGACCCGATGGTCACGCTGCGCATGGTGCGCTACCCGGCGCATCCCGAGGGCGCGGACGAGCGCACCTTCGGCGCCGGCGCGCACACCGACTGGGGCGCGGTCACCATCCTCGCGCAGGACTCGCACGGTGGCCTCGAGGTGCAGATGCCCGACGGCAGCTGGGTCGCGGCCACGCCGCTGGAAGGCACCTTCGTCGTGAACCTCGGCGACATGATCCCGCGCTGGACCAACGGGCTGTACCACTCCAACCCGCACCGGGTGCGCAACACCTTCTCGGGCGGCGCCGCGCGCTATTCGATCCCGTTCTTCTACGAGCCCGAGTACCTCGCGCGCATCGTGCCGGTGCCCGGCACCGTGCCCGCGGGCGAAACGCCGCGCTACACGCCCTGCACGGCCGGTGAGCATCTCGAAGAGATGTACCGCAAGACCTACAGCCTCCAGAAGCAGGCGGCCGCGGCATGACGCTGTGGTTCAACCTGCTGTGCCGCGATGTCGAGGCGCAGATGGCCTTCTATGCGCGCTTGCTCGGCTGGCCGGAGGCGGTGCACAGCCGCTCGCCGATCTACCGCGCGCTGGAGCACGAAGGCGTGCAGTTCGGCTTCAACGCGGCGCCGGCCTATGCGCTGCTCGGCCTGGCGGACCGCGCACCCGATGCGGCGACCACGCCGCCGGTGACGGCCTACGCGACCTTCATGCTCGACACGCCCGACGCGGTCGATGCCGCGGTGCGCGAAGCCGTCGCCGCCGGCGGCGGGGTGCTGAAGGCACCGTATGCCACCTACTACGGTCAGTGGCAGGCCGTGCTGAGCGACCCCGAACAGCACGTGTTCCGCGTGAGCGCGGCGTCGTTGCCGCCCGGCGTGGCGCCGGCGCCGCGACCCGCCTGAGCCGTGCTACGATGCACTTCGCATGTAACACATTGGAGTTGCTCCATGAGCGAAGCCACTTTCACATTTCGAGTCGAAGAAAGCCTGAAGGCGGCGTTCTCCAACGCCGCAAAGGCCAATGACCGTACCGGCGCCCAGCTCCTGCGCGACTTCATGCGGGAATTCGTTCAACGCCAGCAAGAGGCGGCCGACCATGACGCCTGGTTTCGACGCCAAGTCCAGATGGGCCTCGATGCTGCCAAGGCTGGTGATCTGTTGTCGGCTGAGGAAGTCGAAGCCGAAGCCGCCGCTTGGCGCGCCGAAACGCGACGCGGACTCACCCCCGCTCGCAAATCGTGAAACTGGTGTGGACCCGGCTGGCGCAGGAGGATCGACGTGCCATCCGCGACTACATCGCGGGCGACAACCCGAGCGCAGCGTTGGCGATGGACGAGTTGGTTTCGGAGAAAGCTGCGCGCTTGGTCACCCTCCCCGAGATGGGAAAGCCGGGTCGCGTGCTGGAAACCCGTGAACTTGTCATTCACCGGAGCTACATCCTGATCTACGCGATCAAGACCGATCAGGTGCAGGTGTTGCGCGTGCTGCACACAGCGCGACAGTGGCCGCCCGCGGGAAGACGCCCGGCCTGAAGGATTCAAGCCCAGCCGGTCTCGACCTCGATCGTGGCCTCGGTCATCAGCTTGTGGACCGGGCACTTGGCGGCCACGCGCAGCAGTTCGGCGCGCTGGGTCTCGTCGAGCGTTCCCGTCACCCGCAGCGACGTCTTGAGGCGGTAGACGCCCTTGCGCTCCTCGCTGTCGTCGCGGTCGATCAGCACCTCGATGTCCTCGACCGGCATGTTCTTGCGCTGGGCATAGAGCATCACCGTGAGCGCCTTGCAGGCGGCGAGCGAGGCGTCGAACAGGTCATGCGGCGTGGCGGCGCCCTGCCCGTCGGGCTGCGACGCGTCGGTGGCGAAGGCCTCATTGCGGATGCGCACCGTGTGGCGGGTGCCCGTGGTGCCGTCGCGTCGGACTGAAATGCTCATCGAAGTCTCCTGTTGATCCGTGTGTGTTGAGGAAGGCTCAGCCCGCGCCACCGTAACGCTCGGTGCGGATGCGCTTGGCGGGCACGGCCACCTCGAGCAGGCCGGTGGTCACCGCCTCGACGAAGCGGTTGGCGCCGCAGACGAAGACATGGGCCGGCGCATGGCCCCAGTCGGCCAGCAGCCGCTGCAGCGCGGCGCTGTCGAGCCGCTGCACGAGGTCGCCCGGCCGATGGGCCGTGTCGCGTGTCGTGACGGCAATGAAGCGCAGCAGCGGCGCACGCGCCTGCAGCGCGATCAGCTCGTCGCGGAAGGCCAGTTCGTCCCACGTCCGCGCGGACACCAGCAGCAGCAACGGCACGTCGGCGCCGGACGCATGCCAGTCGCGCACCATCGCCATCAGCGGCACCACGCCCGAGCCGCCGCCGACCAGCAGCAGCGGGCCGCCATCGGCCGGCCGCCAGACGAAGTGCCCGCCGAGCGGGCCGCGCACCTCGAGGTGGTCGCCGGCGGCCACCACCTCGTGGAAGAAGGGTGAGACCTCGCCGTCTTCCAGCTTCTCGACAGCGAGTTCGACCGGCATCGCACCCGGCGCGGAAGCGATGGAATAGCTGCGTTGCGCGGCATAGCCGTCGGGCGCGGTGAGCCGCACGACCAGGTGCTGGCCGGCCAGGCCCGGTGCCAGCGGCGCGCGCAAGAAGACGCTGACGATGCGCGGCGTGAGCACGGCGACGCGCTCCACCACCGCGTCATGCCACGGCGACGCGCCGCTCACGGATCGTCCGAGTAGCGCTGCTGCTTCCATGGGTCGCCCCGCATGTGATAGCCCCGCAGCTCCCAGAACCCGGCCTCGTCGCGCGCGGTGAAGCGCAGGCCCTTGATCCACTTGGCGCTCTTCCAGAAGTAGAGGTGAGGCACCAGCAAGCGGGCCGGTCCGCCGTGCTCGGCCGCGAGCGGCGCGCCGTTGAAGCGTGTCGCGACCATCGCGCGGCCCTCGAGCAGATCGGCGGAGGGCACGTTGGTGTCGTAGTCGTCGTGCGAAATCGCGAGTGCGTAGGCGCTGGGCGCCGTCATGCCGGCCGCGGCGAGCAGGTCGTCGATGGTGACGCCTTCCCAGGTCGTGTCGAACTTCGACCAGGTGGTGACGCAATGGATGTCGCCTTGCCACACGGTGTGCGGCAGCGCTTCGAACTCTTCCCAGTTCCAGCTGGCCAAGGGCCTGGGGCCGTCGCTGAGCGTGAAACGCCAGGTGGCGAGGTCGACGCGCGGCGTCGGCCCTTTGGACAAAACGGGGAAATCGTCGGTCTCGAACTGGCCCGGCGGAAGGCGGCTCGCGAAAGCAGCGCTGGGGCGTCGTCCGGTGAAGCCTCGGGTGGCCATGGTCGAACTCCTGAAGGGGGAGGACCATGGTAGCGCCGCACGGTGGCCGGCGCAGTACCTACAAAGTGGCATGTGTCCTGCATGCACACTCACCCGACGCCATGAAATCGAAAAACACCCTCCCCCATCCCCCCGAAGTGACGCTCGACGAACGCGACGGCCGCTATCTGCGCAAGGCCATCTTCTGGTCGCACGCCGGCGGCCGGCGCGGCAACCGGCCCTTCGGGGCCGTCATCGTTTCACACGAGGGCGAAGTGTTGGCCGAGGCCTACTGCAACAGCGCCGAGACGGGCGACGTTACCGGCCATGCCGAAGTCGCCGCGATCCGTGCGCTGGCCGACAAGCGACCGAGCCGCGAGCTGATGGCCGGCGCCACGCTGTACTCGTCGGCCGAGCCCTGCGTGATGTGCGCTGGCGCGATCTTCTGGGCCAACATCGGCCGCGTGGTGTTCGGCATCGACGCCGAACGGCTGCGCCTGTTCCGCGGCGAGCGC
>CALRYR010000119.1:0-9834 GCA_943372425.1 Variovorax sp. YR752
GTGCCGACATGGTGAGCCCGAGCTACATCGCCATGGGCGCCGTCTTCCCCACCACGCTCAAGCAGATGGCGACGGCGCCACAGGGCATCGCTCGCCTCGCTGCCTACGCACGGTTGCTGCGCGGCTACCCGCAGGTCGCCATCGGCGGCATCGATGCCGAGCGACTGCCCGATGTGCTGGCAACCGGCGTCGGCTCGGTCGCAATGGTGCGCGCGCTGATTGCGGCCGACGACCCCGAGGCGACGGCCGTACGACTGACCGCCGCCGTTGCGGCTGCCCGCTGAATCCCGATGACTTCATTCCCCGCATCCCAAAATTCCATGCACACCCCTCGCCCCACCTCCATCGCCCTGGCCGTCATGGCCGCCCTGCTCTCGATGACCGGCGCCGCCGCGCACGCGCAGGAGGCCACGCTGCCGTCCGTCACCGTCGACGCACGCAGCACGCCACCGCAGGCCGACATCAGCGGCTTCGGCGACCTGCCGCTGAAGGACGTGCCGATCTCCGCCACGGTGATCGACAACCGGCAACTGCAGGCCAGCGGCGCGCGGCGGCTCGCCGACCTCACGCGGTTCGATTCGTCGGTGACCGACGCGTACAACTCGGCCGGCTACTGGGACTACCTGACGGTGCGCGGCTTCGTGCTGGACAACCGCTTCAACTACCGGCGTGAAGGTCTACCGATCAGCGCCGAGACGGCGATCCCACTCGACAACAAGGAGCGCATCGAGATCCTGCGCGGCACCAGCGGCATCCAGGCCGGCACCAGCGCGCCCGGCGGCCTGGTCAACTACGTGGTCAAGCGACCGACCGAGCAGGACCTGCGCGAAGTGCGCACCGAAGTCTCGGGCCGCGGCAGCGTGCTCGGTGCGGTCGACCTCGGCGGGCGCTTCGGCGACGACCGCCAGTTCGGCTACCGGCTGAATGTCGCGGCCGAAGACCTCAAGCCGCGCACCTATTCGCTCGATGGCCAGCGCCACCTGTTCTCGCTCGCTACCGACTGGCGCATCACGCGCGACTCGGTGATCGAGGCCGAGATCGAATACAGCAAGAAGACACAGCCGAGCCAGAACGGCTTCAGCCTGCTCGGCAACACGCTGCCGGCCCCGGTCGACCCGCGCATCAACCTCAACAACCAGCCCTGGTCGCAGCCCTCGGTGTTCGAAGGGCTGACCGGCACGCTGCGCTTCACGCAGGCGATCAACGCCGACTGGCGATGGAGCGCGCAGGTGGGGCAACAGCGGCTGAAGAGCGATGACCGTCTCGCCTACGCCTTCGGCTGCAGCGCCGAGGGCAACTACGACCGTTACTGTTCCGACGGCACCTACGACGTCTACGACTTCCGCAGCGAGGACGAGCGCCGCACGCAGACCGCAGGCAACCTGAGCCTCAAGGGCAACGTGATGACCGGCAGCATCCGGCACGACCTGACGATGGGCATCATGGCGAGCCGCGTGCGCAACCGCTTCCAGGACCAGGCCTACAACTACGTGGGCACCGGCAACGTGTCGGGCACCGCCATCGTGCCCGCCGACCCCACCCTGACCACCCCCAACACCAACCGCGACGAGCGCTCCACCGAGTTGTCGCTGCAGGACGCGATCCGCTGGAACGACCGCTTCACCACGTGGCTCGGCGTGCGCCACACCCGGCTCGACCGCGACAGCGTGCGCACCGACGGCACACAGCCCACCGGCTACGAGGACGGCATCACGACACCCTGGCTGGCCGCGAGCTACGCCCTTCAGCCGGGTCTCATGGCCTATGCGAGCTGGGGCGAAGGCGTGGAGTCGCAGGTGGTGCCGAACAACATCGGCTATGCCAATGCGGGTGAAGGCTTGCCGGCCCTCGTGTCCCGGCAACGCGAAGTGGGCCTGAAGGGCAGCACGGGTGCATTCAACTGGCAGGCCGCGCTGTTCGCCATCACGCGGCCGGCGACGAACATCGACGCCTGCGGCGACCCGAGCGCGCCCTGCACCGCCGGCTTCGACGGCGAGGCCAAGCACCGCGGGCTGGAACTCAACGGCGACTGGCGCAGCGGCCCCTGGCGCCTTGCGGGCGGCGTGACGCTGATCGCCGCGAAGCGCAGCGGCAGCGCCGACGCATCGGTCAACGGCCAGCGCCCGACCAACGTACCGCGGCAGGTGCTGCGTGCGCAAGCCGCCTACCGCATCGCAGCGGTGCCCGGCCTCGAACTGCAAGGCCAGATGTCGCATGAGGGCCGACGCAACGTCCTGCCCGACGGATCGATCACCTTGCCTTCATGGACACGCTTCGATGCGGCGCTGCGCTACGACACGAGGATCCGAGGCGTCGCCACCCAATGGACCTTCGGCATCGAGAATGTCGCCGACAAGCGCTACTGGAAAGAGTCGCCCTACCAGTACGGCCACGTGTACCTCTTCCCCGGTGCACCACGGACCTTGCGACTCGCCGTCACGGCTGCGCTGTGAAAATCTGCAACACGAACATCCGCCCTCTTCAAAAGGGCCAAAAAACCACGCTATAATCTGAGGCTTGTTCCTCGATAGCTCAGTTGGTAGAGCGCCGGACTGTTAATCCGTAGGTCCCTGGTTCGAGCCCAGGTCGAGGAGCCAAAATTCTCCTTACGAATCAAGCACTTAGGTCGCAAGACCTAGGTGCTTTTTTCTTGTCTTTTCGGGCCCTGTGACGGATTTGTGCCATGAATGGCAGACCCGCCTTCCCGCAGCGCACCCAATCTCTCCGCATAGGGCGCCAGATGATCGGCGGCAAGGTGCGCGTAACGCCTCACCATCTCCGCACTCGCCCAGCCTCCCATCTCCTGCAAGACGTACAAGGGCGTGCCGCCCTGCACATGCCAGCTGGCCCAGGTGTGCCGCAGGTCGTGCCACCGGAAGTCTCCGATGCCCGCGCGCTCCAGCGCCGCATACCACGCCTTCGTGCTGACCTGCGTGATCCGGCTGCCCTGGTAGCTGAACACATGCGTGGCGTGTTTGCCCAACTGCTTGGCGACCACGGCGACGGCCTCCGCATTGAGCGGCACGGGTATCGCCTTTCTCGCCTTCGCTTGGTCCGGGTGTATCCACGCCAGCCGCCTGTCCAAGTCCACTTGCGACCACATCAATCCGGTGACGTTCGCCGCCCTCAGTCCGGTCGAGAGCGAGAACGCCGCCATGTCCGCCAAGTGCTCCGGCAATTCGGCCAGCAATCGCTGGGCTTCCTGCCGCTCCAGGTACCGGATGCGCCGTTGCGACTCCCGCAGCATGCGAACCGCAGGGGCCCTGTCCAGCCATTCCCAGTCCCTGACGCATTTGCGCAGGATGGACCTCACCAATGCCAGCACGCGATTGACCGTCGCATTGCTGCACCCTCCCGCCAGCTTGGCGTCCGTGATCTGGTCGATCAACGCGCGGTTGATGGTGTCGAGTTCCTTGCCGCCGAGGTGCGAATCCAGCCACCTCAGCTTGGCCCGGTCTTCCTTGGCCGTCGCCTTGTGCGACTGCTCCTTCAACCATCTGACCGCCGCGTCGTTCCAGGTCCTTCGCGGCCTCTCGCCAAGCTTGACGATGCGCCACAGGTCGGACTTGAACCGATCATGGAACTCTTGCGCGAGGGCTTTGTTGGCAGTCCCAGTAGTTCGGCGTACTCGCTCCCCGTTGGGAGCGATGAGGTCGACCCACCAGACACCGCCGCGTTTGCGTAGTGACATTCCGATTCCTTTCTCAGTGTCACTTGCAACGCTTGCCGAGGAGCAGGATACCGTGAGCGGATGTGCTCCGCCAAGTCCTCCTCAAGGAAGACCCAGGCACGGCCGATCTTGGCACCGGGAATCTTCCCAGCCTTGGCGCGCGAGCGCAGTTCCTGTGGGTGGCAGCGCAGGAAAACGGCGGCTTCCTTGAGATCGAGAGTCTTCACGGCGGCATCCCTGCTGGCAGCAGCACAGCGTTGGCAGGGGACTCGCACGATGCAGACAGCCCCCGCAGCGACACGCGTGGAGCGTCATCCGAGCGCCTGAAATTCAACACCCATCAGGGCGCAGCAGAGCTAAGCCTACAGTACAGCGCGCGAAGAACCGAAGCGATGGCGAGGTGACGGAAGGCACGTCCACCCAGACCAGCGATGCCAAGCAGCGGGTCGAGTTGTTCGATCTGGTGCTTCAGCACTGTCTTGTCACCCGCGACGAAGCGCAGATCAGCGCCCGTCTCGCCCATACCCTGGAAGCCGAAGTTTTTCGTAGGCAGGAATTTCGGTATTGGCATTGCATGCGCCGGCTTTGAGCACGAATGTCACCGCCAGACCGCCTGCTGCGGCAGACCCGAATCCAGCAGGAACCGACTGATGGCGGCGCGCTTTAAGGCACAGGCATCATGAGTCCACAGTTTGAAAACTGCCATGGCGGGGGTCGCGACTGTGAGAGGTGCGCCTGGGCGGCCGGCTTAGCAGCTGTCTTGGGTCCCGATCTGCGGATTTCCGCAGATGCAGATGCTCAAGACCTCAGTCCAACACAACCCAGGCGGGCGCATGGTCGCTCGCACCTTCCAAGCCGCGCACGTCTCGATCGACCCCGGCACTCTTCATCCGTCGAGCGGCAGTAGGACTGAGCAGCAGATGATCGATCCGCATCCCAGCGTCGCGCGCCCAACGGTTTCGCATGTAGCTCCAGAAGGTGTAGATCGGCTTCGCGGGCGACTGCGCATGCAGCGCGTCAGTCCATCCCGCCTTCAGTAGCTCCTGATACGCCGCGCGCGGCTTCGGCTGAAGGAGTGCGTTGTCCTTGAAAGAGCGTGTCGAGTAGATATCCGCGTCGGTCGGCACCACGTTGTAGTCGCCAGCAAGGACCACAGGATGACCGGTCTTGAGCAGAGCGTCTGCGTGACGATTGAACCGCTCGAACCATTCGAGCTTGCGATCAAACTTGGGACCGGGCTGCGGATTGCCGTTCGGCATGTAGAGGCATCCCACGATCACGCCGTCGACTGCAGCCTCCAGATAGCGCGCCTCTTTGTCCGCTGGCGAGTTCGGAAGTCCTCGTCGAACTTCTATGGGCTTGGACCCTTTCACTAGGACAGCCACACCGTTACAGGACTTTTGGCCGTAGACCAACGACTCATAACCCATCGCGCGCAAAGCATCGAAGGGGAAATCGCGGGCGGTGCATTTGATCTCCTGAAGACAGACGACGTCAGGGTAGGTTACATCGAGCCAAGCCCGAAGGGGCTCCAACCGTTTTCGGACGTCGTTGACGTTGTACGTCGCTATGCGCATGCTTACTACGGCCGAATATCCGCAGCGCGGGCGACTTTTTCAGTGAGGGCAACCCAGCTTTGATAGTCGATGATGAGCACTCTCCTTCTAGATGCGAGCGTTTTCTTCTTCCCACCGGAATTGGCGGGCGGGGGACGATCAAGGTCTAGCTGGCGCGGTCTCTTTGGCATGACTGGATACTCTTCCACCGGGAGGTTCCCGCTCGTAAGGCTCGAGCGAACGCCAGGGTCATCCGCTCGGCCCACCTTCTTCCGAAAATCCGATCAACGCTATTGCAGCATGGCAATTTTTCGCGCATATCGAGCCGTCGTCATCGATTGAGGCTCTGAGACCGTAATCGCGTCAGGAACGTTCCCGGCTGCGCCCCATTGATGGTCCTGGATGCCGCCTTCGTCCATAAGTACGCAGTCCTACGTCGATCTCCGTCATTTTCAGGCGCGGCATACCGTGGGTGAAGGTAGACCAGGGTCTTTGCCGAGGGCAGCATGGAAAACACCAGACTCAGCGAGGCAAGTTCGCCCGACACGATCGACCATCTGAACGATGAAAGGCTTCGCAGAAGCGAGGAAATAGCTCGAGGCTGGCGACGAAACTTGATGGTCTTGCTGCTGCTACTCTTGGCTGTCCTGGGGTATTGGGCGCTGCGATAGATCGTCGCACTACTTCAGGCCGCCGAATCCAAATCCGAACTGCGCGCGCTTAGCGGGGACTGCTTCAAGCTTCTCCTCGCGGGGCCCGGCGTCCAGGTCCTCGACGATCTCCTGTAGCGCCAGAAGACCGGCGGCCATTGCCTTCGCGTAGCTGGCAGTCGGGCGCTTCGCGCGCTTCACTGCGGTCCATTCGACGCCCTGCTCGAGCAGCACCCATTCAAACTCGCCTGCGTCTGGCTCCTCTACGGTGACTGCGATGTGTCTCAGGGCACCGGCCATCCTTATGACTCCGGCAAGCCGAGATGCGCGCGCACGTCTTTCGCCATCACCCCGACTGCGGCAACGGCATCGCGCAACTCAGCCTCAGGCACGTTGAGCGACTTTGTCCAATAGCGAAGCTCGTGCTCTTCGTTGAGGTTGATACGCGCCGCGTCTGCCGGGCCGCGCTTGGTTCTGTCGTCTGCCATGCGATACCTCCAGTCTCAAATCTACGACTTTGGGATAGGTCCGTGCCCATCGCGCGCCGGAGCCAACGTGAAAGATGCGTCAGAAAAAACCGGGCGTGTAGTGCCCTCACGTGCTGGGTGCTGCACCGAGGCTGTGTCTCGAAGGAAGTGACTCGCGTACAGGGAATCGATCTGCGAGACCCACACGTCCAGTTGTCGCTGATATTCCGCGTCCTATGCACGCTCGTCGGGCGTAGGGCTTGCCCTCGAGCAAGTTACTCGACAAACCAAGATTGGGTCCCGGCGGTGCGGCGATCCCCATGGCTTCAAGGGCCTTGAAGTGCCTCAACGTGGCCGGTACACACTCACAGCGTTAGCGCATCGGCGCGCCTTACAAAGCACGAAGCCAAAGTTCAAATAAGAGTTCCTTGTGCCCGGGGCGAGCGAGCAGCTAACGTGCCACTTTTTGGCCAAAAGCCAATAGGCCACGACCCACTCCAACCCCTGGCACTGCAGCAAGTTTGGCCCGCATCTTCGGAATTCCGCAGATGCGAGGGCTGCCGGCGGAACCTGACAGTGATCCGTCCGGGGCATCCTGACGCAGGCCCGTTGATGTGCTGCCAGGGAAGTAACGCTAAGCAAGTTCCATGCTTAGCTGTCGCCTTTGCTGCCCACCGAAGGCTCGATGCCGGCTTCTGCCAGCCGTTCGGAGTACCGGATGCTCACGTATTGCGATCCTCTGTCGCTGTGGCATATCAGGCCCCAGCATCGTAGACGGAGACCCCGCTCACCTTCTCTCCAAAGCCTTCTATCCCGTCTTTAACTCTGAGCCGCCAACTTCGGGAATATTCCACGAATCTGTCAGCAGACTGTTTCGCTTTTTATCATTTCATCGGGTATCAGTTTTATCATTCATCCAATGCGCATATGTCTACATGAGGGCGATGGTGCCTTTGAGCGTGCGACATTGGCTCAATGATATCAGTTCATACTGAAAAGGATAAAAGTGAAAGACTGGAAAATTGGTACCCGGCTTGGTCTGGGCTTCGCCATAGTGCTTTCGTTTTGCGCCATGATTTCTGCGGTGGGCTTCTTTAGCCTAAAACACATCGAGCAAAGCACAGAGCGCATGCTTAAAAATGGTTTTCTGAAAGAGCGCCTTACAAGTCAATGGCTTAAAGGCACCAATATCAATAGCGCTCGCACTTATGCGCTTGTGGTGACCCAAAATGGCGAGCTGCAAACTTACCTTCAAGAAGCTATCGATACAGGTAGTAAAAAGATCTCGGAAGTCCAAGGAAAATTAGACGGGCTTCTTACGTCTCCCGAAGAGGTTTCGTTGAGCAATGAAATCCGTACTCATCGATCGGCAATTATTGAATTGCGTAAAGGGCTGCTTAAGCTTAAATCGGACGGCCGCGCCGAAGAAGCAAGCCGAACTGGGCTACTGCCGGAATCGTGGACACCAGCCTAAGCTTCTTGAGCTTTCTCGAACTCTATCGGACTGACGTAGCCGAGCGTCGAATGACGACGCGTCGGGCTGTAGAACCGTTCGATGTAGTCGAACACGTCAGCACGAGTCTGCCCCCTGGATCGGTACACCTTCCTGGCCGTGCGCTCGGTCTTCAATGAACTGAAGAAGCTCTCCATCGCCGAGTTGGCCCAGACCTCGCCCGCGCGGCTCATGCTGCAGGTAATGCCTTGCTCCTTGAGCAATTCCTGGAAGTGTTCGCTGGTGTATTGGGCGCATTCAACCGGTCGTCGCAACACCTTCAATGAGGAGGTGTTATGGGAAGACCAGCAGGGTGGATGCAGAAGTTAACGGGGCGCGGTGCAATGCGCTCGCCGGGAGCTCCTTCGCTTCGGCGAGAGGTAGAGCGGCAATTCTGGGAACAGATCGCTACCGGAATCACGAGTGAGAGGGCGGCCGAAGCCGTTGGCGTTTCGCAGCCAGTGGGGACGCGATGGTTCCGGCATCGTGGTGGCATGCCATTGTTCCTGTCCGTGCCTGTGTCCGCGAGGTATCTATCCTTCTCGGAGCGAGAAGAGATCGCTCTTCTACAGGCGCAAAGCGCTGGGGTCCGGGAGATCGCTCGACATATTGGGCGAAGTCCGTCGACGGTTTCACGGGAGCTGAACCGCAATGCTGCGACTCGCAGTGGCAAGCTCGAGTATCGGGCGTCGGTTGCGCAGTGGAAGTCCGAGTTGGTGGCCAGAAGGCCCAAGCCGGCCAAGCTGGTGATGAATCCATGTCTACGCCAATATGTCCAAGACCGCCTGGAGGGCAAGATCCACGATGCCCAGGGGCGCGAGGTAGCCGGACCTCGGCAAGCTGCATTCATCGGCCGCAACAAGCCTCATCGTGGTGATCGCAAATGGGTCAATGGCTGGTCGCCTGAGCAGATCTCCAACCGGCTGCAGGTCGACTTCCCGGATGATCAATCCATGCGCATCTCCCACGAAGCCATCTACCAGGCCCTCTATATTCAAGGGCGAGGTGCTCTCAAGCGTGAGCTGGTGAGCTACCTGCGCATGGGTCGTGCTTTGCGCGTGCCACGGGCCAGGGCTCAGGCTACAGCATGGGCTCATGTCAGCGAAGAGGTAATGATCTCAAGTCGACCTGCAGAGGCAGAGGATCGCGCCGTGCCGGGTCACTGGGAGGGGGATCTGATCATCGGGCTGGACAGGTCCGCCATCGGGACCCTGGTGGAGCGATCAAGCCGCTTCACCATGCTCGTGCATTTGCCTCGCGAGGTTGGCTATGGACTGGCTCCCCGCACGAAGAATGGTCCTGCGCTGGCGGGCTACGGAGCCATCACCATGACTACGGCTTCGAGAAGGCGACGAGACGGGACTACCCGCGCAGCGATCTGATGCGCGAAAGCAAGTACAGCGTCTTCCGGCGGCGTGCCGTCGGCGACAAGTTCGTCTGGCACATCCACGGCGAAGTCGAGGCACCCACCACCATCACACTGGGTTATGACCAGTACAGCGGCTACCTGCAGAAGCTGCGTACCTACGCCACCGCCGACCGTGAATCCAAGAACGGCTCTCCCTTCAAGATGGGGAACATGGCTTTCGACCATGTCCCGGGCACCGTCTACTCGTGGCTCGACGTGTTCCTGCGGGATGACATTCACATCGTTGGTCTCGGCCTCGACTACACCGAAATCGATCTCTGGTGGGCCGTGACATACAAGGCCCGCAAGAAGGCGCAAGGCTTGCCGGTCGGCAGGACGTTTTATCACGACTGGTACGTGGGCGAGGTGGAGGAGCAGGCGCTGGCGCGCCGCTCGCTCCTGAGAGCTTTATCGGTCGAGGTCCTGCCGAGAGACTGCGCTGACGGGTTTGAGAACGCGTACGAAACGTTCATCAGCGACCATCTCGAACCGCTGAACCACTGAAGGCGCCCGGGCGCGCGCCCTTCGTTCTCCTCACCAAGGACCGGGCTCTATCCCTCTACCGAGGGACCGGCCTGCAGTCGCGGCCCA
>CALRYR010000120.1:0-9832 GCA_943372425.1 Variovorax sp. YR752
CGCGCGCTGGCGCTCGTGCCGGCCTTCGTCGGCGTCTGGTGGCTGGGTGACGGCGCCATCGGCAAGATGCTGGTGGCCAGCCAGGTGGTGCTGAGCTTCCAGCTGCCCTTTGCGATCTGGCCGCTGGTGCGCTTCACCAGCGACCGCGCGCTGATGGGCGACCATGCCAACGGCATCGTGTTGAAGACCGTGGCGTGGTCGCTGTTCGGCGTGATCAGCGTGGCGAACGTGTGGCTGATCGCCACCGTCCTCGGCTGAGCGCGGCGCGCGTCACTTCATCAGGTCGCTCAGGTTCACCGGCTTGATCTTGCCGCCTTCGATGGTGGCGACCAGCGGGTCGAGCAGCGTGCCGCCGGTGGGGTCGACACCGCGGAAGTCGCCGGCGTTGGTTTCCTTCGGCAGCTTGGCCAGCGCGTCGCCCATCTTGGCGCGAATGGCGGCGGCATCGGTCGTGGTGCCGGCCATCTTCATCGCGCTGGCCAGCGCGTGCGTCAGCGTGTAGTTGTAGGAAGACTCCGTGGTGGGCGACTTGTCGTCACCGTAGGCCTTGCGGTAGGCCGCGGCAAAGGTCTTGGCACCGATGCGCACGTCGTCGGACACCGGCAGCACGCCGATCGAGCCTTCGAGCATCGCCAGCCCGCCGGTGACCTTGGCCATCTCGTCGAACTTGGCCTGGTCCATGATCAGGAAGCCGCCCTTGAAGCCGAGTTCGCGCGCCTGCTTGGCGACCAATGCGGTCGGCTCCGACGGGCCGCCGACGAACAGCACGTCGGGCTTCTCGGCCAGCACGCGGCTCACGCCGCTGTAGAAGTCGGCCGAGCGGTTGTACGACATGGGGTTGTTCGACACCACCGTGCCGCCGGCCTTGGTCCATGCCGGCTCGAACAGCGCGCTCCAGTTCTTCGCGTACTCGTGGTCGCCCGGCAGCATGCCGACCTTCTTGCCGAACTTGCCCATCTCGTATTTCGTGAAGGGCGCGATGTAGCCGGCGAAGGTCGGCGGGATGCGGATGGTCAGCTTGTTGCCGGTCTCGGTGATCTTGGGCGTGCTCGAGTACGCCATCACGATGAACTTCTCCTGCTCGTTGAAGGCCTGCATCGCGTAGATGCCGCCGGAGTGCGGGACGAAGACGGCCGGCGTCTGGTACTGCTGCACCAGTCGGCGTGCGTTGATGGCGGCTTCGGCCGGTGCGTACTTGTCGTCGAGCGACACCAGTTCGAGCTTGACCTTCTTGCCGCCGACTTCGAGCCCGGCCGCGTTGATCTCCTTGATGGCCATCTCGATGCCGTTGACCACGTTCTTGCCGTAGAGCGCGGCACCGCCCGAGAGCGGGCCGGTGAAGCCGATCTTCACGGTGTCCTGGGCCGATGCGGCACTGGCGCCGAAGGCGGCTACCAAGGCGAGGGCGATGGGTGCGGCGGCGAAGCGGCGGCGGGTGCTGCTGTGGCGGTCGGTGGAAGCGATCTGCATGGGTTTGTCTCCGGGTGCGGGTTGGAAGGAAATGGCGTCAGGCGCCGATGTACGCGGCTCTGACGGCCTCGTTGTTGAGCAGGGATTCGCGGTCGCCTTCGAGGGCGATGCGCCCGCGTTCGATCACGTAGGCGCGGTCGGCGATAGCGAGGGCCGAGTAGGCGTTCTGTTCGGCCAACAGCACCGTGGTGCCGGCGCGGTGGATGCGCTGGATCACCTCGAACACCTGCTTGACCACCAGCGGCGCCAGGCCGAGCGAGGGCTCGTCGAGCAGCAGCACCTTGGGCCGGCCCACCATCGCGCGGCCGATCGCCACCATCTGCTGCTGGCCGCCCGAGAGCGAACCGGCGGCATCGTGCTGCTTGGTCGCGAGGATGGGGAACAGGCTGAACACCTCGTCGATCGAGCGCTGGATGCCGGACTTGTCGCCGCGGTGCACATAGGCGCCGAGCTCCAGGTTCTTGCGCACCGACATCAGCGGGAACAGCTTGCGGCCCTCGGGGCAATGCACCAGGCCCGACTGCACGATCTGCGCCGGGCGCATGCCGACCAGCTCCTGCGTGCCGAAGCGGATGCTGCCGCGGCTCGGCTTCTCGATGCCGCTCGCGGCCATGAAGATCGAGGTCTTGCCCGCGCCGTTGGCGCCCAGCAGCACCACCAGCTCGCCGGCCTCGGCGTGCAGCGACACGTTCTCCAGCGCACGGAAGCTGCCGTAGTGCAGGTCGACGTTCTCAAACCGCAGCATGTTCGGCTCCCTGGTCGGCGCGGTGGTCGGTGCCGAGGTAGGCCTCGATCACGTGCGGGTCGCGTCGCACCTCCGCGGGCGTGCCCTCGGCGATCTTCGCGCCGTTGTTGAGCACGACGATCTTGTCGGCCAGCCGCATGATCATGTCCATCTTGTGCTCGATCAGGCACACGGTCTTGCCGTGGTCGACCAGCTTGCGGATGAGCGCGGCCAGGCCGACGGTCTCTTCCGGATTCACGCCGCCCGCGGGCTCGTCGAGCAGCAGCAGTTCGGGGTCGGTGGCCAGCGCCAGCGCGAAGGCGACGCGCTTGCGCTCCTCCTGCGTGATGTCGGCCGCTATGCGGTTCGCCACGTGCGACAGGCCGACGAAGTCGAGCGCCTCGCGCGCCTTCTCGCGGCACAGGCGTTCTTCGCTCTGCAGGCGGCGCGAGTTGATCAGCACGTCCCACAGGCCCGAGTGCGTGCGCAGCCGGTGGCCGACGATCAGGTTGTCGAGCACCGTCGCGTTGTCGAACAGGTTGGTGGTCTGGAAGGTGCGCGCGATGCCCAGGCGCGCCACGTGGTCGGGCCGCATGCCGGTCACGTCCTGGCCGTTGAACACGATGCGCCCCGAGGTCGGCGGGTGCGTGCCGGCCACCAGGTTGAAGAAGGTGGTCTTGCCCGCGCCGTTGGGGCCGATGATCGCGCTCACCTGGCCGCGCTCGAAGCGGGTGGTGACGTGGTCGACGGCGGTGAGGCCGAAGAACTGCTTCGTGAGGTCGGTGATCTCAAGCATGGGAGCGGCCCTCCGACGGGGCGGCGACGTTCGGGGCGGTTGCGGCCTGCTGGGCCGAAGCACGGGCGTCGGCGCGCCGCGCACGCCGCTTGAGCCAGGTGCCCACCAGCCCGTCGGGCAGGAAGATGATCAGCGCGATCAGCACCGGCCCGAACACCACCATGCGGTAGTCCTGCAGGAACTGCAGGCTCTGCGTGAGGTAGGTGACCAGCACCGTGCCGACCAGCGGCCCCAGCAGCGTGCCGACGCCGCCGACCAGGATGAACATCACCAGGTCGAAGGTGACGACCTCGCTGGCCAGGTCGGGCCCCAGGAAGCGCACCTGGCCCGCATAGAGCGCGCCGGCGAAGCCCGCGTAGACCACCGACAGCACGAAGGACAGCGTCTTGGTGCGCATCAGGTCGACGCCCAGCGCCTCGGCCAGCAGGTCGCTGTTGCGCACCGCCATGAAGCTGCGCCCGAGCAGCGAGCGCACGATGCGCGCCATGATCCAGATGCCCAGCACCAGGAAGGCCAGCACCAGGTAGTACTGCGACAGCGGCGTGCCGAACTGCAGCGGCCCGATGCCCGGTGGGGACGGGATGCCCATGATGCCCACCGGCCCGTGCGTGAGGCTTTCCCACTTCTCGATGAGCAGGAACATGATGTAGCTCACGCACAGCGTGAAGATCGAGAAGTAGTGGCCCTTCAGGCGCAGCGACAGCAGGCCGACGAAATAGCCCAGCAGCGCGGTCACGCAGCCCGCCAGCAGGAAGGCGATCCAGAACGGCACCTGGTGGTCGACCGTGAGGATGCCCACCGTGTACGCGCCCACCGCCATGAAGGCGCCGTGCGCCAGGTTGAACTGGCCGGTGTAGCCGGTGATCAGGTTCAGGCCGAGTGCGGCGATCGCCATGATGAAGGTCTGCGTCGCCACCGAGATCAGGTAGTTGTTCTGCGCGAACAGCGGGAACACCAATGCGACCGCGGCCAGCAGCGCCCAACCGGTCTTGCCTTCGAGGAGCCTCATGCGCGCGCTCCCTTCGGCGTGAACAGGCCCTGCGGGCGGAAGGACAGGATCACCACCAGCAAGACGAAGGCGATGATGTCCTTGTAGTCGGTTGAGAAGTAGAAGCCGCCGAAGCTCTCGGCCAGGCCGATGATCAGCCCGCCGACGATCGCGCCCGGGAAGCTGCCCATGCCGCCCAGGATGATGATGACGAAGGCCTTGGTGATGACCAGGTGCCCCATCGCCGGGTACACCAGGTTGATCGGCGCGTAGAGCACGGCCGCGATGGCGGCCAGCGCGCCGGAGATGGCGAACACCAGCAGCTTCACGCGCGTGGCGTCGATGCCCACCAGCGCAGCGCCCTTCGGGTCCTGCGCCATCGCCACGATGGTCGAACCCGTGACCGTCCGCGTGAGAAAGAGGTGCAGCACCACCATCAGCGAGAAGGCGCCGGCGATGATGAGCAGCCGCTGCAGCGGCGCCGTGAGCCCGAAGACCTCGACGATCTGGCCGTAGGGCGTGGGCATGCGGTGGAAGTCGGCGCCGAACATCGCCTGCGCTCCCGCCTCGAGGAACAGCAGGATGCCGATGGCGGCAATCATGTCGTGCAGCTCGGGCGCGTTGCGCAGTGGATGGAACACCAGCCGGTCGGCCAGCATCGCGATGACCGCCACCACCGCGGCAGCGCCCGCCATGGCCACCCAGTAGTTCAGGCCAAGCTTCGTCATGAAGAAGTAGCCCGCGAAGGCACCCGCCATGTAGAACGCGCCGTGCGCGAAGTTGGGGACGTGCAGGATGCCGTAGACCAGCGTGAGGCCGAGTGCCACCAGGCTGTAGACGCCGCCGACCGTGAGGCCGTTCAGCAGTTGCTGGAAGAAGAGTTCCACATCGATCCTCGGGGAAGCGGGGACAAGAGCCAACACCGCACGGCGCGATGCGGCGGTCCTGCGAGGCATTGTGGGGAACGGTCCGTGGTGGGTCGACTGAGGTTTGCCCGCAGTCGCGTCGCGTGCGCGACTTCTACCGAGCGGTAGGTCCGGCGACGATGCGCCAACGAAAAAACGCGCCCGGAGGCGCGTTTTTCGTGGAAGCAGACAGAAAAGGGGGAAGGTGCGGGAGCGTGGCCCCCGCGCGCCTTCAACCGCCCTTCTTGGGGCGCTTTCCGGGGTTCTTCTTGCTGCGGGTCGCGGTGCCGCGCTCCAGGCTCACCTTCTGGCCGCCACCCATCTTGGGGAGGGCGTAGCCGGAGAGGGGGGTGGGGGCGGGAGTGGCAATGCGGTCTGCCTCGGTGCGGATCTTCTTGGGCATGGTGGCTCAGTGAGTGAAAGTTCGAAGGGCGTAATTAAGCCACATCGTCGAGCAGACGCACTTTGACGCTCTTGCCCTTGACGCGGCCGGTGGAGAGTTTGTGGGCAGCCTCGCGCGCGATGCGCCGGTCGACCGCCACATAGGTGGAGAACTCGTTGACGTTGATCTTGCCGACCTGCTCCTTGGCGAAGCCGGCGTCGCCGGTGAGCGCGCCCAGCACGTCGCCGGCGCGGATCTTCTCCTTGCGGCCGCCGACGATCTGCAGCGTGGACATCGGCGGGCGCAGCGGCTCGCCGGTGCCGGGCGTGAGCTCGGCCAGCGGGCGCCAGTCGGATTCGCGGCCCTGCAGCTGCTCGATCTTGCCCACGAACCCCATCTCGTCCATGCTGGCCAGGTTGAGCACCAGGCCTTCGGCATCCGCCCGGCCGGTGCGGCCGATGCGGTGGATGTGGATCTCGGCGTCGGGCGTCACGTCGACGTTGATCACGGCTTCGAGTTGGGCGATGTCCAGGCCGCGGGCGGCCACGTCGGTGGCGACCAGCACGGAGCAACTGCGGTTGGAGAACTGCACCAGCACCTGGTCGCGCTCGCGCTGTTCCAGCTCGCCGAACAGCGCCATCGCGCTGAAGCCCTGCGCCTGCAGCACGGCGACCAGGTCGCGGCACTGCTGCTTGGTGTTGCAGAAGGCCAGCGTGCTGGCCGGGCGGAAGTGGTCGAGCAGCATCGACACGGTGTGCAGCCGATCGCTGTTCTTCACCTCGTACCAGCGCTGGACGATCTTGCCTTCCTCGTGCTGCGAGGCGACCGTGATCTGCTGCGGCGACTTCATGAACTGCGCCGCCAGCTTGGCGATGCCGTCGGGGTAGGTGGCCGAGAACAGCAGCGTCTGGCGCTCGGGCGGGCACTGGCGCGCCACGGTCACGATGTCCTCGAAGAAGCCCATGTCCAGCATGCGGTCGGCTTCGTCGAGCACCAGCGTGTTGAGCGCGTCGAGCGCGAGGTTGCCGCGCTCGAGGTGGTCCATGATCCGGCCGGGCGTGCCGACCACGATGTGGGCACCGTGCTCCAGGCTGGCGGTCTGGCCGCGAAGCGCGACGCCGCCGCAGAGCGTGACGACCTTGACGTTCTCTTCCGCGCGTGCCAGGCGGCGGATTTCGGTGGTCACCTGGTCGGCGAGTTCGCGCGTGGGGCACAGCACCATCGCCTGCACGGCGAAGCGGCGCGGGTTCAGGTTGGCCAGCAGGGCGAGGGCGAAGGCGGCGGTCTTGCCGCTGCCCGTCTTGGCCTGGGCGATCAGGTCCTTGCCGAGCAGCGCCACCGGCAGACTGGCCGCCTGGATGGGCGTCATCTGCACGTAGCCGAGCTGCGTGAGGTTGGCGAGCGTCTGCGGCGCGAGCGGCAGCGTGCCGAAACCGGTGGCGGGACCTGTCACTGGCGGGCTTCTGCTGCGATCAACGACGCTGGGCGCCGCTGTTGACCGGCGGCGGGCCGCGGCGTTCCAGGTGGCGGAAGGTGATCCGGCCCTTGGTCAGGTCGTAGGGCGAGAGTTCGAGCGACACCTTGTCGCCCGCCAGGATGCGGATGTGGTGCTTGCGCATCTTGCCGCCGCTGTAGGCGATCAGCTGGTGACCGTTGTCCAGCGTGACGCGGTAGCGCGAGTCGGGCAGCACTTCGGTCACTGCGCCGTTCATTTCGATCAGTTCTTCCTTGGCCATGAATTACCTCTGAAAAGTTGTCGTGATGATGATGAGAAACCGGATGCCGCTCAAGCGGCGCAAGCCATGGATGCCGGTCGGACGGCGGTGCGTTCGCGCACCCAGTGCAGTCCTTCGTCGACGGCATAGCGCAGGGCGGCGGCATGGCTGGCGAAATGCGGGGTGAAGCGCATCACGCGGTCGTGCATGCCACTGCCGCGGCCCGAGCGGATCGACACGGCGGCTGCGAAGCGGCCGTCGTCCAGGTTCTTGATGAGAGGCGACACGAGGTACTTGCCCACCGTGTGTTGAATGTTGTCCATGAAAGCCTTGGCGTATTGCGACACCGCAACACGCTGAAAATAAGTGAAAACGAGCGCAGGTGCACCGGGAGAGGCGCCCGACATGGGCGCGCACGGCGCAGTCAGCGCGGAATTCGCTTCAACAGGAACGAAGGCAGTGGTGGCAATCATGGGCGCCCGGTCTGGCGCTCCAACACACTGTATGAGCCGGCTTGAGAATGAAGGGCCTGGCAAATCCGTAGATGGTCCAAGTCAGCCGGCAATAAGACGAAAGTGCTTCGTCGTGGTATCGAAACGAACCGCGTATTCTACCCGATCGGGCACAAGTGTTGCTAACCGCTGTGGTTATTTGCCCGACTGCCGCGGTTTGGCGGGATCAATCCAGGCCCAGCATGCGCCGGTTGGCCGCCTGATCGACGCCGCCTGCCGCGAAATCGTCGAAGGCCCGGTCGGCCACGCGGATGATGTGCCGGTCGATGAAGGGCGCGCCCTCGCGGGCGCCGTCTTCCGGGTGCTTGATGCAGCACTCCCACTCCAGCACCGCCCAGCCGGGGAAGTCGTAGGCCGCCATCTTCGAGAAGATCGCGCCGAAGTCGACCTGGCCGTCGCCCAGCGAGCGGAAACGGCCGGCGCGGTTCAGCCACGGCTGGAAGCCGCCGTACACGCCCTGCTTGCCGCTGGGGTTGAACTCGGCGTCCTTCACGTGGAAGGCCTTGATGCGCGCGTGGTAGTGGTCGATGTAGGCCAGGTAGTCGAGCTGCTGCAGCAGGAAATGGCTCGGGTCGTAGAGCAGGCAGGCGCGCGGGTGCTGGCCCACGCGCTCGAGGAACATCTCGTAGCTCACGCCGTCGTGCAGGTCTTCGCCGGGGTGGACTTCGTAGGCGATGTCCACACCGGCATCGTCGAAGGCATTGAGGATCGGCAGCCAGCGCCGCGCCAGTTCGTTGAAGGCCTCGTCGATCAGGCCCGGCGGGCGCGGCGGCCACGAATAGAGATAGGGCCAGGCCAGCGCGCCGGAGAAGGTGGCGTGCGCGGTGAGCCCCAGGCGCGACGACGCGCGGGCCGCCAGCATCAGCTGCTGCACCGCCCACTGCTGCCGCGCCGCGGGGTTGCCCCGCACTTCAGGCGCCGCGAAGCCGTCGAAGCCGGCGTCGTAGGCCGGGTGCACCGCGACCAGCTGCCCCTGCAGGTGGGTCGACAGCTCGGTGATTTGCAGCCCGTGACGCGCCAGCGTGCCGCGTATCTCGTCGCAGTAGGTCTCGCTCTCCGCGGCCTTCTGCAAGTCGAACAGGCGCGCGTCCCAGGTCGGGATCTGCACGCCCTTGTAGCCGAGCCCCGCGGCCCAGCCGGCGATGGCGTCCAGCGAATTGAAGGGGGCGGTGTCGCCGGCGAACTGCGCCAGGAAGATGCCCGGGCCCTGGATGGTCTTCATCGCGATGTCCTCATGGGGGATGTCTCCGTGATCTTGTGGCCGAAAGCATACTTGGCGCGCCGTCCGACTCGCCGTGCGAGAAGCATCACGCCACAATGGTCGCCTGTCTTTCCCTCACCGCTTCGCCCGCGTTCCAGACATGCAACAGACCGTCGCCGGCCGCCTCAAGATCGGCCTTTCCGCCTGCTTCCAGCACGCCGACCCGGCGCGGTCCCTCTTCACCAACAAGACCCTGCAGTACGTCGAGCAGTCCATCGCGCATTGGCTGATGTCGGCCGGCGCCATGGTCGTGATGGTGCCCTGCCCGACCGGCGAGACGGCGCGCGGCGACACCAAGCTGTCGCACTACGCGGAATGGCTCGACGGCGTCGTGATGCACGGCGGTGCCGACGTCTGGCCCGGCAGTTACGGCGAGGTGCCGATGCGCGATGCCTGGGTCGGCGACCGCATTCGCGACCTGTACGACCTGGCGTTGGTCGAGGCCTTCGAGCAGGCCGGCAAGCCGATCTTCGGCGTGTGCCGCGGCCTGCAGCTCATCAACGTGGCCTTCGGCGGCACGCTGTTCCAGGACATCGAGACGCAGCATCCCAACGCGCTGCGCCACCGCGACCCGGTGAGCTACGACCAGAACTTCCACGACATCGTGATGGTCGAGGGCACGCAGTTGTCGCGCATGTACCCCGGCGTGCAGCACGCGCGGGTCAACAGCATCCACCACCAGGGCATCAAGGACCTGGCGCCGGGCTTCGAGGTGGAGGCCTGGAGCTACCCGGACCGCGTGCCTGAGGCGATCCGCCGGGTGAGCGGCCGTGCGGGACGCGGCTACATCGCGGCCACGCAGTGGCACCCCGAGTTCCACAAGGCCGGTGGCACCATCAGCACGGTGGACGACACGGCCATCCTCAACGACTTTCTCGGCGCCTGCGCCGCGGCGCGGGTGCAGCCGCACCGGCCGCACCGCAGCGCGCCCGGCAAGATCCGCGATCGTGCGGCGCGCATGCTGCGACAGGCGCTGCTGCGGCGCTGATGACTAGCGCTTCGTGTCGGTCCGGCTGACGCCGGCGTCGATGGTGCCGAACACGGTGACGCCGCTGCTGCGCGCAATGCCGTCGTCCCGA
>CALRYR010000121.1:0-9628 GCA_943372425.1 Variovorax sp. YR752
ACGGCAGCACCGTCTCGTACGCCGTGGCCACCGGCACCAACACCGTTCGGTCGACCGCGTCGTTGAAGCCGAAGACGCCGCGGTTCAGCGGCTCAAAGGGATCGGCCTTGTTGGGGTACGGCCCGCTGGCGCAGCCGGCCAGCACGGCGAGCATCAGCCCGGCGGCGGCAATGCGGAAGCACCGCAAGAGGGTCGAGGCCGGCGTGGCCGGGGGGACGGAAGTGGAGGACATCATTTCTTGGTGGCGGATGCGGGCTGCGAACTGCCCTCGGCTGCCTTGCTGTACAGGAACTGGCTGATGAGATTCTCGAGAACGACGGCCGACTGGGTGGACGTGATCACATCGCCCTGCTCGAGATTCTTGGCTTCGGCACCCGCCTCGATCCCGATGTACTGCTCACCGAGCAGGCCACTGGTCAGGATCTTGAGCGAACTGTCCTTGGGAAAACTGTAACGATTTTGCAGAGCGAGCGTCACGCTGGCCTGAAAATTCTTGTCGTCGAACGTGATCGACTCGACGCGCCCGACCACCACGCCCGAACTCTTGATCGCGGTTTGCGGCTTGAGGCCGCCGATGTTGTCGAAGCGCGCGGTCACCGTGTAAGTCTTTTGGAAACTCAGGCTCAGCAGGTTGGCCGACTGGAGCGCCAGGAAGAGCAGTGCCGCCGCGCCGATCAGCACGAAGAGGCCCACCCAGATGTCATTGTTGGAACGTTGCATGGTTCGATCTCGTTCGGTGTTTCTACTAGATGCTGAACATCATCGCGGTCAGCAGGAAATCCAGGCCGAGCACGGCCAGCGATGCCACCACGACGGTGCGGGTGGTGGCGCGCGACACGCCCTCGGGCGTCGGCTGTGCTTCGAAGCCCTGCAGCAGCGCCACGAAGGTCACGGTGAAGCCGAAGACGACGCTCTTGACGACCCCGTTGCCGACATCCTTCCACACATCGACGCCGCCCTGCATCTGGCTCCAGAAGGAGCCTGGATCGAGCCCCAGCATCAGCACGCCGACCACGTAGCCGCCGAGGATGCCGACCGCGCTGAACACGGCCGCCAGCAGCGGCATGGTGATCACGCCGGCCCAGAAGCGCGGCGCCAGGATGCGCTGCACCGGGTCGACCGCCATCATCTCCATGGCGCTCAATTGCTCACCCGCCTTCATCAGGCCGATCTCGGCCGTCAGCGACGTGCCGGCGCGCCCGGCGAAGAGCAGCGCGGCCACCACCGGGCCGAGCTCGCGCACCAGGCTCAGCGCCACCAGCAGGCCCAGCGCATCGGCCGATCCATAGCGCTGCAGCGTGTAGTAGCCCTGCAGGCCGAGCACGAAGCCGACGAACAGCCCGGAGATCGCGATGATCGCCAGCGAGTAGTTGCCGAGGAAATGAATCTGGTCGCGCACCAGCGAGAAACGGCCAAGGCTGCGGGCGCCGGGGCCGGCCAGGCGCGCGAACAGCCGGGCGCCGTGGCCCAGGTCGGCCAGCTTGCTGCGCACGGCGAAGCCGACGTCGGCCGGGTTCCAGAAGCTCATCGACGGCCTCCCGATGCGGGACCGAAGTCGTCCTCGACGGTGGCTCCGGGGTAATGGAAATGCACCGGCCCGTCGGGCAGCGCGTTGACGAACTGGTGGACCAGCGGGTCGGTGCTCTCGCGCACCGCGTCGGGCCGCCCCTGCGCCGCGATGCGGCCGTTGGCCAGGATGATCACGTGGTCGGCGATGCGGAAGGTCTCTTCCAGATCGTGCGACACGATGATGCTGGTCAGGCCGAGCGTGTCGTTCAGCTGGCGGATCAGCCGGGCGGCGGTGCCCAGCGAAATCGGGTCGAGCCCGGCGAAGGGCTCGTCGTACATCACCAGGTCGGGGTCGAGCGCGATGGCACGCGCCAGCGCCACGCGGCGCGCCATGCCGCCCGAGACTTCGCTCGGCAGCAGGTCGCGCGCCCCGCGCAGGCCGACCGCGTCGAGCTTCATGAGCACGATGTCGCGCACCAGCGCCTCGGGCAGCTGGGTGTGCTCGCGCAGCGGGAAGGCCACGTTGTCGAACACGCTCATGTCGGTGAACAGTGCACCGAACTGGAACAGCATGCCCATGCGGCGGCGCGCCGCATAGAGCGCGGGCGCCTTCATCTTCCCGACATCGGCGCCGTCGAGCAGCACCTCGCCGCGCTGTGCGCGCAGCTGACCGCCGATCAGGCGCAGCACGGTGGTCTTGCCGCCGCCGGAGGCGCCCATGAGCGCCGTGACCTTGCCGCGCGGCACGGCCAGCGACACGCCGTCCAGGATCGCGCGCGCGCCGTACCCGAAGGTCACGTCACGGAATTCGATGAGCGAAGGAGGGTTTGCGTCCATATCCAAAAAGAAAAGCCGGGCGCCCTTTCGGACATCCCGGCTTGCGGTCGGCCCCCATGATAAGGGAGCGCGCGTGGTCGCGTTACGACAGGTATCAGCGCGGCAGGTCGCTGAAGCCCATCAGGAACTCGTCGACCGAGCGCGCGGCCTGCCGGCCTTCGCGAATCGCCCACACCACGAGCGACTGGCCGCGGCGCATGTCGCCGGCGGCAAAGACCTTCGGCACGCTGGTGGCATAGCCGCCGGTGAAGTCGACCGTGGCCTTGGCGTTGCCACGCGCGTCCTTCTCGATGCCGAAGGCGTCGAGCACGCTCGCGACCGGGCTGACGAAGCCCATCGCCAGCAGCACCAGGTCGGCCTTGAGGATCTGCTCGCTGCCGGGCACCTCGACCATCTTGCCGTCCTTCCACTCGACGCGGACGGTCTTCAGGCCGGTGACCTTGCCTTTTTCACCGATGAATTCCTTGGTGGCGATGGCGAATTCGCGCTCGCAACCCTCTTCATGGCTGGAGCTGGTGCGCAGCTTGTACGGCCAGTATGGCCAGGTCATCGGGCGGTTCTCTTCCTCTGGCGGCTGCGGCATCAGCTCGAACTGCGTGACGCTGACGGCGCCGTGGCGGTTGCTGGTGCCCACGCAGTCGGAACCCGTGTCGCCGCCACCGATCACGATGACGTGCTTGCCGTCGGCACGCAGCTGGCCCTTGAGCTTGTCGCCCGCATTGATCTTGTTCTGCTGCGGCAGGAACTCCATCGCGAAATGGATGCCATCGAGATCGCGGCCGGGCACCGGCAGGTCGCGGGATTGCTCGGCACCGCCGGTCAGCAGCACCGCGTCGAATTCCTTGTCGAGCTGCTCGGGCGTCACGGTTTCCTTGGCCCAGTTCGTGACCTTGGAGCCCTTGCCCAGCGTGTCCTTGGCAGCGCCGACGATCACGCCGGTGCGGAAGGTCACGCCCTCGGCCTTCATCTGCTCGACGCGGCGGTCGATGTGCGTCTTCTCCATCTTGAAGTCGGGAATGCCGTAGCGCAGCAGGCCGCCCACGCGGTCGTTCTTCTCGAACAACGTCACGTCATGGCCGGCGCGCGCCAGCTGCTGGGCCGCCGCCAGGCCCGCCGGGCCGGCACCGACCACGGCGACCTTGCGGCCCGTCTTGTGCTTGGCGACGCGCGGCGTCACCCAGCCTTCGTCCCAGGCGCGGTCGATGATCGCGTGCTCGATCGACTTGATGCCGACCGCGTCGTCGTTCACGTTGAGCACGCAGGCTGCCTCGCATGGGGCGGGGCAGATGCGGCCGGTGAATTCCGGAAAGTTGTTGGTGGAGTCGAGCACCGCGAAGGCGTTCTGCCAGTCGTCGCGGTACACCAGGTCGTTGAAGTCCGGAATGATGTTGTTGACCGGGCAACCGCTGTTGCAGAAGGGCGTGCCGCAATCCATGCAGCGCGCGCCCTGGACCTTGGCCTGGTCCTTGTCGAGGCCGACGACGAATTCCTTGTAGTGCTTGAGGCGCTCCTCGACGGGCTTGTAGCCCTCTTCGAGACGCTCGTACTCCATGAAGCCGGTGATCTTTCCCATCGTGCTGTCCTGTTCCTTTGTTCTTGGCGGCTGCGCGTCAGACGGCGGCGGTCTTGCGCACGGCGTGCGGCTCGAGGCCGGCCTTGGCATCGTTGCCGCTGGCGGCGGCGAGGGCCTTGCGTTCGTGGATTTCCGCGAGCGCGCGCTTGTACTCGTTCGGGAACACCTTCACGAACTTCGTGCGGCTCACGGTCCAGTCGTCCAGCAGTTCGCGGGCGCGCTTGCTGCCGGTCCAGCGGTGGTGGTCTTCCAGCAGTTTCTTGAGCTGCACCTCGTCGGTCGTGGCGTTGTGCCAGACCGCGGGCTTGACGGTCGCGGTCTGCTCGGCCGTGGTCAGCACCTTCTCGAGCGTGACCATCGACAGGTTGCAGCGCGAGGCGAACTTGCCGTCCTCGTCGTAGACGAAGGCCACGCCGCCACTCATGCCGGCAGCGAAGTTGCGGCCGGTCTTGCCGAGCACGGCCACCGTGCCGCCGGTCATGTATTCGCAGCCGTGGTCGCCGGTCCCTTCGACGACCGCCGTCGCACCCGACAGCCGCACCGCGAAGCGCTCGCCGGCCACGCCACAGAAGTAGGCCTCTCCGGTGGTAGCGCCGTACATCACGGTGTTGCCCACGATGGTGTTGCGCACCGCTTCGCCGCGGAAGTCCAGGCTCGGGCGCACCACGATGCGGCCGCCCGACAGGCCCTTGCCGGTGTAGTCGTTGGCGTCACCGATGAGGTACAGGGTGATGCCGCGGGCCAGGAAGGCGCCGAACGACTGGCCGCCCGTGCCTTCGAGCTGGATGCGGATCGAATCGTCCGGCAGGCCCTCCGGGTGCACCCGCGTGAGCGCGCCCGACAGCTTGGCGCCGACGGTGCGGTTCACGTTGCGCGCCACCTCGATGAACTGGACCTTCTCGCCCTTGTCGATGGCTGCGCGCGACTTCTCGATCAGCTTGGTGTCGAGGTTGTGCTCGAGGCCGTGCTCCTGGTTCTCGACATGGAAGCGCGGCACGTCGTCCGGCACGTTCGGCAGCGCGAACAGGCGGCTGAAGTCCAGGCCGCTGGCCTTCCAGTGCGACAGGCCCTTCTTCATGTCGAGCAGGTCGGCGCGACCGATCATGTCGTCGAACTTGCGGATGCCGAGCTGCGCCATGATCTGGCGCACTTCTTCGGCGATGAAGAAGAAGTAGTTGACGACGTGCTCGGGCTTGCCGGAGAACTTCTTGCGCAGCACCGGGTCCTGCGTGGCCACCCCCACCGGGCAGGTGTTGAGATGGCACTTGCGCATCATGATGCAGCCTTCGACGATCAGCGGCGCCGTGGCGAAGCCGAACTCGTCGGCGCCCAGCAGCGCACCGATGGCGACGTCGCGGCCGGTCTTCATCTGGCCGTCGGCCTGCACCCGCACGCGGCCGCGCAGGCGGTTGAGCACCAGCGTCTGCTGGGTTTCGGCCAGGCCGATTTCCCAAGGACCGCCAGCATGCTTGATCGACGACCAGGGCGACGCGCCCGTGCCGCCGTCGTGCCCGGCGATCACGATGTGGTCGCTCTTGCACTTGGTCACGCCCGCGGCCACGGTGCCCACGCCGACTTCGCTCACCAGCTTCGTGCTGATGCTGGCGTGCGGCGCGACGTTCTTCAGGTCATGGATGAGCTGCGCCAGGTCTTCGATCGAATAGATGTCGTGGTGCGGCGGCGGGCTGATGAGGCCCACGCCCGGCACCGAGTAGCGTTGCTTGCCGATGTATTCCGTGACCTTGCCGCCCGGCAGCTGGCCACCTTCGCCGGGCTTGGCGCCCTGGGCCATCTTGATCTGGATCTGGTCGGCCGAGCTCAGGTACTCGGCCGTAACGCCGAAGCGGCCCGACGCGACCTGCTTGATCTTCGAGCGCAGCGAGTCGCCGGGGTTGAGCGACAGGTCGACTTCGACGTTGGCCTCGCCGATCACGCTCTTGAGCGTGTCGCCCTGCTGGATCGGGATGCCCTTGAGTTCGTTCCGGTAGCGCGCCGGGTCTTCGCCGCCCTCGCCCGTGTTGCTCTTGCCGCCGATGCGGTTCATGGCCACGGCCAGCGTGGCGTGCGCCTCGGTCGAGATCGAGCCGAGCGACATCGCGCCGGTGGCGAAGCGCTTGACGATCTCCGCGGCCGGCTCGACCTCCTCCACGGGAATCGCCTTCGACGGGTCGATCTTGAACTCGAAGAGGCCGCGCAGCGTCATGTGGCGACGGCTCTGGTCGTTGATGATCTGGGCGTATTCCTTGTACGTGTTCCAGTTGTTGGCGCGCGTGCTGTGCTGCAGCTTGGCGATCGCGTCCGGGCTCCACATGTGCTCTTCGCCACGGGTGCGCCAGGCGTATTCCCCGCCGGCATCCAGCATGTTCGCCAGCACCGGGTCGTCGCCGAAGGCCGCCGCGTGCATGCGCAGCGCCTCTTCCGCGATCTCGAAGACGCCGATGCCTTCGACCCGACTGGCGGTGCCCGAGAAGTACTTGCCGATCGTGTCGTTGTTCAGGCCGATGGCCTCGAACAGCTGCGCGCCGCAGTAGGACATGTACGTCGACACGCCCATCTTGGACATGATCTTCGACAGGCCCTTGCCGATCGCCTTCACGTAGTTGTAGATGGCCTTCTCGGCCGACAGGTCGCCCGGCAGGTCCTTGTGGATCGCGGCCAGCGTCTCCATCGCGAGGTAGGGGTGCACGGCTTCGGCGCCGTAGCCGGCCAGCACGCCGAAGTGATGCACTTCGCGGGCGCTGCCGGTCTCCACCACCAGGCCGGCCGTGGTGCGCAGGCCCTCGCGCACCAGGTGCTGGTGGATCGCGCTCGAGGCGAGCAGCGCAGGAATGGCCACCTGCGTGGCGCTCACCGCGCGGTCGCTCACGATCAGGATGTTGCTGCCGCCCTTGATCGCATCGACCGCCTCGGCGCACAGCGACGCCAGCTTGGCCTCGACGCCCTCGCGACCCCAGCTCGCCGGGTAGGTGATGTCGAGCGTGCTGGAGCGGAACTTGCCCTGCGTGTGCTGCTCGATGTTGCGCAGCTTCGCCATGTCGGCGAAGTCGAGGATCGGCTGGGCCACCTCGAGCCGCATCGGCGGGTTGACCTGGTTGATGTCCAGCAGGTTGGGCTTCGGGCCGATGAAGCTGTTGAGCGACATCACGATCGCTTCGCGGATCGGGTCGATCGGCGGGTTCGTCACCTGGGCGAACATCTGCCGGAAGTAGTTGTAGAGCGTCTTGTTCTTGCTCGACAGCACGGCCAGCGGGCTGTCGTTGCCCATCGAGCCGATGCCTTCCTCTCCGGCCTGGGCCATCGGCGACATCAGGAACTTGATGTCTTCCTGCGTGTAGCCGAAGGCCTGCTGGCGATCGAGCAGGGAGACCGCGCTCTCGGGAATGGTGGCGGCCGGCGCCTCGACGCTGTCGAGCTTGATGCGCAGGTTCTCGATCCACTGCTTGTACGGCTTGGTGTTGACGACGTAGGCCTTGAGCTCGTCGTCGTCGATCATGCGGCCCTGTTCGAGGTCGATCAGGAACATCTTGCCGGGCTGCAGACGCCACTTGCGGACGATCTTGTGCTCGGGCACCGGCAGCACGCCGGATTCGGACGCCATGATGACCAGGTCGTCGTCGGTCACGCAGTAGCGCGACGGACGCAGGCCGTTGCGGTCGAGCGTGGCGCCGATCTGGCGGCCGTCCGTGAAGACGATCGAGGCCGGGCCATCCCACGGCTCCATCATCGCGGCGTGGTACTCGTAGAACGCGCGGCGGCGCTCGTCCATCGTGTCGTGCTGCTCCCACGGCTCCGGGATCATCATCATCACGGCCTGGCTGATCGGGTATCCGGCCATGGTCATGAGTTCGAGGCAGTTGTCGAAGGTGGCGGTGTCGGACTGACCTGCGAAGCTGATCGGATACAGCTTCTTCAGGTCGGCGGCGAGCACCGGCGACGACATCACGCCTTCGCGCGCCTTCATCCAGTTGTAGTTGCCACGCACCGTGTTGATTTCGCCGTTGTGGGCGACGTAACGGTACGGGTGGGCCAGCGGCCACTTGGGGAAGGTATTGGTCGAGAAGCGCTGGTGCACCAGGCCGATGGCCGACACGCAGCGGGCATCGGACAGGTCGAGGTAGTACACGCCCACCTGGTCGGCCAGCAGCAGGCCCTTGTAGACCACGGTGCGGCTCGACATGCTCGGAACATAGTATTCCTTGCTGTGCTTGAGTTCCAGGTTCTGGATGTTCGCGCTGGCGGTCTTGCGGATCACGTACAGCTTGCGCTCCAGCGCGTCCTGCACGATGACGTCGCTGCCGCGGCCGATGAAGACCTGGCGCAGGATGGGCTCCGTCTTCTTGACCGCCGGCGACATCGGCATGTCGCGGTTGACCGGCACGTCGCGCCAGCCCAGCAGCACCTGCCCTTCGGCCTTGATGGCGCGCTCCATCTCCTGCTCGCAGGCCATGCGCGAGGCATGCTCCTTGGGCAGGAAGATCATGCCGACGCCGTATTCGCCGTAGGGCGGGAGTTCGACGCCCTGCTTGCCCATTTCCTCGCGGTACAGCGCATCGGGGATCTGGATCAGGATGCCGGCACCGTCGCCCATCAGCTTGTCAGCGCCCACTGCGCCGCGATGGTCGATGTTCTCGAGGATCTTGAGCGCCTGCGTCACGATGTCGTGCCGCTTCTCGCCCTTGATGTGCGCCACGAAGCCCAGGCCGCAAGCGTCATGCTCGTTGCTGGCCGAGTACAGACCGTGTTGCTCCAGGTGTTGGATTTCGGCTTCCGTCGTCATGGGACGCACTCCTTCATTTATCGCGGGAAATTTCGCAGGGGAACGGAGGATATGGCGTTGCACAAACAATGCCAAGCACTTTAAATGGGGTCAGATACTTAATTGAATCCGATTATTCTGTTCGGATATTAATTGGGGACATATAAAAAGATCTCTACCTCGCCCCGGACGCGAATCGACTGGGTCAGGCTTTCGGCAACGGCCGCCGCCCGGCCCGGGCCTTCACCAGCCGTCGCCCCGTGGCCTCCTGCAGCCGCGCCACGAAGCGCTCGTCACCCGCCGCCCAGCCCTGCAGCGCGGATTCGGTCAGCACCTGTTGCTCGCGCGCAGGAACCCCGCTGCGCACCAATTCGGCGTAGGCAGCCTCCCGGGCGAAAGGCGTGTTGCCCAACGTCCAGTAGAGCGGATGCGGCGACAGGAAGCGATCGGTACGCAGGCCTGCATAGTGGTGATGGCTCGACCACGCGAAGTCGCGCGCCTCCGCCACCAGACCGGCACGCACCGGGTTGAGGTCCATGTAGACCATGCAGGGCAGCAGGTAGCGTTCGGCCTGCAGCACCGTCGCGCGGTAGCGCCCTTCCCACAGTGTGCCGCTGCGCCCATGCCGATCGTTGAACGTGCGGACGTAGCTGCGCCCGACCGCCTGCATGAATTTCGGCAGGCCGTCCGCCGTCGCCGGCGTGGCCAGCAGGTGGAAGTGGTTGTCCATCAGCACGTAGGCGTGCAGCGCCACGTCGAAGCGCACCGCCTGCTCGGCCCAGAGCGCCAGCAGACGTTCTCGGTCAGCGTTGTCGATGAAGATGACCTGGCGGTTGTTGCCCCGCTGGATCACGTGGTGCGGCTGACCAGGCAGCGTGAGTCGAGGCAGGCGGGCCATGGCGGCGCGAGGTTCAGGGCAGACGGAAGCGCGTTTCCAGCAGCGACGACAGGCC
>CALRYR010000122.1:0-9623 GCA_943372425.1 Variovorax sp. YR752
GTTCAGTGCACCCTTGACGCCGAACGACACATGGCCGTCGACCAGGGCAAACAACGTGTGGTCCTTGCCCACACCGACGTTCACGCCGGGGTGGAACTGGGTACCGCGCTGACGCACGATGATCGAGCCTGCGCTGATCAGTTCGCCGCCGAACGCTTTCACGCCGAGCATCTTGGGCTTGGAATCGCGCCCGTTTCGCGTGGAGCCGCCGCCTTTTTTCTGTGCCATGGTGCCTACTCCTTAACCGGCGATCGCGCCGATTTGCAGTTCGGTGAACTGCTGGCGATGGCCTTGACGTTTCTGATAGTGCTTGCGACGACGCATCTTGAAGATGTGGACCTTGTCATGCAAGCCGTGCGAGAGCACGGTGACCGTGACGGATGCGCCGGACACCAGGGGCGTGCCGATCTTGATGTCCGAGCCGTTGCCGACTGCAAGAACCTGATCGATCACGATTTCCTGGCCTACGTCCGCAGCAATCTGTTCTACTTTAATTTTTTCGCCGGAAGCAACGCGATACTGCTTGCCGCCGGTTTTTATGACCGCGTACATGTAAACCTCTTAGAAATTGAGTCTCCGCGGCGAATTCCGCAGAGCCCAAGATTCTAGCATGGCCCTGCTGGCAGCCCAAACCATCGCGCCACGCCGCCGCCCGCTTGCGCCGCGCTCCCTATAATTTGTGGCTTCCCGGCCATCCGGCCGACGTTCTCCACCTCACGCAGCGCTCAGCCGCCCTCGCCTTGCCCCGTCCCGCAGCCGACTCCTCCCCGACCACCTCCGTCCTCGGCCTGATTGCCGCCGACATGGCAGAAGTCGATCGCGTGATTGCACGGCGCCTCGACACCGGCGTGCCGCTGGTCAGCCACGTGTCGCAGTACATCATCTCGGCCGGCGGCAAGCGGCTGCGCCCGGCCTTGCTGCTGCTGATGGCCGGCGCGCTCGAGTACAAGGGCGAACAGCGCTTCAACCTGGCCGCCGTGGTGGAGTTCATCCACACCGCCACGCTGCTGCACGACGACGTGGTGGACGAATCCACGCTGCGGCGCGGGCGCCCCACCGCCAACGAATCCTTCGGCAATCCGGCGAGCGTGCTGGTGGGCGACTTCCTCTATTCGCGCGCCTTCCAGATGATGCTGGACGCGAACAACATGCGCGTCATGCAGATCCTCGCGGAGGCGACCAACGTGATCGCCGAGGGCGAAGTGCTGCAGCTCATGAACATGCACGACGCCTCGCTCGACGAGGCCGGCTACCTGCGCGTGATCCGCTCCAAAACGGCCAAGCTCTTTGAAGCGAGCACCCGGCTCGCAGCCGTTCTGGCCGGCTCCGACGCCGTCACCGAGGAAGCCTGCGCGTCCTACGGCCAGGCGATCGGCACTGCCTTCCAGGTGATCGACGACGTGCTCGACTACGAAGGCGATGCCAGCGAAACCGGCAAGAACGTCGGCGACGACCTGCGCGAAGGCAAGACGACACTGCCCCTGATCCTGGCCATGCAACGCGCCGCGCCCGCCCAGAGCGCGCTGGTGCGCAACGCGATCGAAACCGGCGACGCGAGCCAATTGGCCAACATCGTCGCCATCGTCCGGGAGACCGGCGCACTCGACGCCACGCGCGCGGCGGCAGCGGCCGAAGCGCAGCGCGCCATCGACGCATTGCGTGGTTTTTCTGCGAATTCGCACGCAGAGGGTTTGCTACAATTGGCGGCTCAGTTGCTTGAGCGACGCGCCTAGAAGACCCACCCCGTGGGCAGCCAGACGACTTCCTCTTTTTCCGCAACCACCATCGGGGTGTAGCTTAGCCTGGTAGAGCGCTACGTTCGGGACGTAGAGGCCGGAGGTTCGAATCCTCTCACCCCGACCAGCCTTTTGTGGCTGTAATGCCAAATGCTGCGCGGTCGTCATTGCGCGCCGGTTTACAGTCAAAGGGCGATCAGCGATGATCGTGAAGCACTTTTTCACGCTTTTTACATTCGCTGATGGCCGCTGCCGAACCACCCGTCAAAGATAGCTCGACCGTCGCCCTTCCAGGCCTTGCCCGAGCGCTGATCTCTGCGGGCAAGCTTCCGGCGAAAACGGCCGAGGAGATCTACCAGCGATCCCTCATTTCCCGGTCCAGCTTCATTGCCGAGCTGACCGGTACCGGCGCTGTCTCGGCAGCCGACCTTGCGCACACGCTGTCCAGCGCCTTTGGCGCGCCCCTGCTTGACCTCGACGCGATCGACCCGCAGCGCCTGCCCAAGGACCTGCTCGACCCGAAGCTGTGCCTGGCCTACCGCATCGTCGTCCTGAGCAAGCGCAACAACCGGCTCATCGTCGCCACGGCCGACCCGTCCGACCAGCAGGCGGTCGAGAAGATCAAGTTCGCGTCCCAGATGGGCGTGGACTGGGTGATCGCGGAATTCGACAAGCTGTCCCGCATGGTCGAAGCGGCTGCCGTCAGCGCAGCCGAGAGCATCGACACCATCGTTGGCGCCGAATTCGAGTTCGACGAAGCGGCGGTCGAAACCTCCAGCGACGCCGCCGACCAGGCGATGGCCGAGGTCGAGGATGCGCCGGTGGTGCGCTTCCTCCACAAGATGCTGCTCGACGCCTTCGGCATGCGGGCATCGGACATCCACTTCGAACCCTACGAGCACCAGTACCGCGTGCGCTTCCGCATCGACGGCGAATTGCGCGAGATCGCCAGCCCGCCCCCGGTCATCAAGGACAAGCTGGCCTCGCGCATCAAGGTGATCTCGCGGCTCGACATTTCCGAGAAGCGCATCCCGCAGGACGGCCGGATGAAGCTCAAGATCGGCCCCGACCGGGTGATCGACTTCCGCGTCAGCACCCTGCCCACGCTCTTTGGCGAGAAGATCGTGATCCGGATCCTGGACCCGAGCAGCGCACGCCTGGGCATCGACGCGCTGGGCTACGACGCGGTCGAGAAGGAGCGCCTTCTGGCGGCCATCGGCCGGCCGTACGGCATGGTGCTGGTCACCGGGCCGACCGGTTCCGGCAAGACCGTGTCGCTCTACACCTGCCTGAACCTGCTGAACAAGCCCGGCGTCAACATCGCGACGGCGGAAGACCCGTCGGAAATCAACCTGCCGGGCGTGAACCAGGTCAACGTCAACGAGAAGGCCGGCCTGACCTTCGCTGCGGCCCTGCGCGCCTTCCTGCGGCAGGACCCGGACATCATCATGGTCGGCGAAATCCGCGACCTCGAAACGGCCGACATTTCCATCAAGGCCGCGCAGACCGGTCACCTGGTGCTGTCCACGCTGCACACCAACGACGCGCCGACCACGCTCACGCGGATGCGCAACATGGGCATCGCGCCCTTCAACATCGCGTCCAGCGTCATCCTCATCACCGCGCAGCGGCTGGCGCGGCGCCTGTGCACCGTCTGCCGCGCACCGGCCGATGTGCCGCGCGAAGCGTTGATCGATGCGGGCTTCAAGGAAGAAGATCTCGACGGCTCCTGGAAGCCGTACCGCCCGGTCGGCTGCTCGGCCTGCAACGGCGGGTACAAGGGGCGCGTGGGCATCTATCAAGTGATGCCGATCTCCGAAGCCATCCAGACCATCATCCTGCGCGATGGCAGCGCGATGGACATTGCCAAGCAATCGGAAGCCGAGGGCGTGCGGTCCCTGCGCCAATCCGGCCTCAAGAAGGTCATGCAGGGACTGACATCGCTCGAGGAAGTGGTGGCGGTCACCAACCAATAGCATTCAGAAGCGGAGATCTCCCATGGCAACGGCAACATCCACGCCCCGCGGACACAAGGAATTTGTGTACGAATGGGAGGGCAAGGACCGCAACGGCAAGCAGGTCCGAGGCGAACTCCGCGCGGCCGGCACGAACCAGGTGCAGGCGGCACTGCGGCGGCAAGGCGTGCTGCTCACCAAGGTGAAGAAGCGGCGCATGCGCGCCGGCAAGGCAATCAAGCCGAAGGACATCGCGATCTTCACGCGGCAGCTCGCCACGATGATGAAGGCCGGCGTGCCGCTGCTGCAGGCCTTCGACATCGTCGGCCGGGGCAATGCCAACCCGAGCGTGGCCAAGCTGCTCAACGACATCCGCAGCGACGTCGAGACCGGCACGTCGCTGTCTGCCGCCTTCCGCAAGTTCCCGAAGTACTTCGACAACCTCTACTGCAACCTGGTCGAGGCCGGCGAGGCGGCCGGTATCCTGGAAGAACTGCTCGACCGTCTCGCGACCTACATGGAGAAGACCGAGGCGATCAAGTCGAAGATCAAGTCGGCCCTGATGTACCCGACGTCGGTGGTGGTGGTGGCCTTCGTGGTGGTCGCGATCATCATGATCTTCGTGATCCCGGCGTTCAAGGAGGTGTTCACTTCCTTCGGTGCCGACCTGCCGGCACCGACGCTGATCGTCATGGGCATCAGCGAGTTCTTCGTCGCCTACTGGTGGCTGATCTTCGGCGTGCTCGGCGGCGGCATCTACTTCTTCCTGCAGGCCTGGAAGCGCAACGAGAAGGTGCAGCGCGTGATGGACCGCCTGTTGCTGCGCCTGCCGATCTTCGGCACGCTGATCGACAAGTCCTGCGTGGCACGCTGGACCCGCACGTTGTCGACCATGTTCGCGGCCGGCGTGCCGCTGGTCGAGGCGCTCGACTCGGTCGGCGGTGCGTCGGGCAACTCGGTGTATGCCGACGCGACCGCGAAGATCCAGCAGGAAGTCTCCACCGGTACCAGCCTGACCTCGGCCATGACGAACGCCAACGTGTTCCCGTCGATGGTGCTGCAGATGGCGGCGATCGGCGAGGAATCCGGTTCTATCGACCACATGCTGGGCAAGGCTGCCGACTTCTACGAGGCAGAGGTCGACGACATGGTCGCCGGCCTGTCGAGCCTGATGGAGCCCATCATCATCGTCTTCCTGGGCGTGATCATCGGCGGCATCGTCGTGTCGATGTACCTGCCCATCTTCAAGCTCGGCCAGGTCGTCTGATGTGGGTGTCGCAGGGGGTGGACGCCGCGTTCGCCGGCGTCCTCGGGTTGCTGATCGGCAGCTTTCTCAACGTCGTGATCTACCGGCTGCCCAAGATGCTCGAGCGGCAATGGGCGGCCGAATGCGCTGAAGTCGACGGCACCGCACCCGAAGCCCCTGTCGAGGCCTTCAACCTCATGGTGCCGCACTCCCGCTGCCAGCAATGCGGGCATGCGATCCGCTGGTACGAGAACGTGCCGGTGTTGAGCTATGTCTTCTTGCGCGGCCGCTGCGCGTCGTGCAAGACGAAAATCAGCCTGCGCTACCCGATCGTCGAACTGGTCACGGGGCTGCTGTTCGCATGGTGCGTGTGGCGCATGCCGGGCCAGTGGGCGGCGCTCGCCTGGTGCGGTTTCTCGGCCGCGCTGCTCACGCTGGCGTTGATCGACTGGGACACCACCCTGCTGCCGGACGACATCACGCTGCCGCTGCTGTGGGCCGGCCTGCTGGCCGCCATCCTGGGGTTCACCGGCGTGAGCCTGACGAACGCGGTGCTGGGCGCCATCGCGGGCTACCTGTCGCTGTGGGGCATCTACTGGCTCTTCAAGCTCACGACCGGCAAGGAAGGCATGGGCTACGGCGACTTCAAGCTGTTCGCAGCCTTCGGCGCGTGGTTCGGCTGGCAGGCGCTGGTGCCGATCATCCTGATGGCCTCGGTCATCGGTGTCGTCGTGGGCCTGGCGCTCAAGTTCAACAACGGCCTGCGCGAAGGCGGCTACGTACCCTTCGGGCCGTTCCTGGCGGGCGCGGGCTTCACCGCCATGCTGTTCGGCGCCGACACGATCCTGCGCGTCGTCGGGCTTTGACGCCGGGGAAACGCACACCATGCGCATCGGCCTGACCGGCGGCATCGGCAGCGGCAAGAGCACCGTCGCCGGGATGCTCGCCCGCCTGGGCGCCACACTGATCGACACCGACGCCATCGCCCGCGCCATCGCCCTGCCCGGCGGTGCGGCCATCCCCGCGATCGAATCGGCGTTCGGAGCCGAGGTGCTCGATGCGGCTGGCGGCCTGGACCGGGCGCGCATGCGCAAGATCGTGTTCGCCGATGCCGACGCCAAGCGCCGACTCGAAGCCATCCTGCATCCGCTGATCGGCATCGAGACCGAGCGGCAGGCCGCTGCGGCCGCAGGCACGATGCTCGTCTTCGACGTGCCGCTGCTCGTGGAATCGAAGCGGTGGCGCCGCATCGTCGATCGCGTGCTGGTGGTCGATGCGAGCGAAGCGACGCAGCTGGCGCGCGTGATGGCGCGCTCCGGTTGGGCGGCCGACGCGGTGCAGGCCGTGATCGCGCAGCAGGCGCGGCGCCGCGACCGCCGTGCCGCCGCGGATGCCGTGCTCTTCAACGATGGCATGAGCCTCGAGGCGCTGGCCGACGATGTGCGCAGCCTGTGGACACACTGGACCGCCAAGGCCTGACGCCCGCCACGAAGCATCACGACACACGACACCGCACGCGGGCGACTATGATCCCGCGACAGGAAACGATACACCGCGTGATTCTTTACGAGTACCCCTTCAACGAACGCATCCGGACCTACCTGCGTCTGGAGCACCTGTTCCGCCGCCTGGGTGAACTGGTCCCGGCGGAATCCGCCCTCTCGCACCACTACGCGCTGGTCACGATCTTCGAGATCATGGACGTCGCCGCGCGCGCCGACCTCAAGTCCGATGTGCTGCGCGACCTCGACAAGCACAAGAACGTCTTCAACAGCTACCGCGGCAATCCCGCGATCTCCGAGGCCGTGCTCGACCAGGTGGTGGGCCAGCTCGAACGCAATTTCGGCATCCTCAACACCGTGCCTGGCAAGGCCGGGCAGGCGTTGACGGAAAACGAGTGGCTCATGAGCATCCGCAGCCGTGCGGGCATTCCCGGCGGCACCTGCGAATTCGACCTGCCGGCCTACCACGCGTGGCAGAACCGCCCCGCCGCGGCGCGTCGCGTCGACCTCGAACGCTGGTCGTCGACCTTGGCCCCGCTGGCCGAATCGATCTACCTGCTGCTCAAGCTGCTGCGAGATGCAGACGTGCCCTACAAGGTCATCGCCGCTGGCGGGCAGTTCCAGCAGAACCTCCCGCAGGGCCGCAGCTTCCAACTGCTGCGTCTGCGCATCGATCCGCGGCTCGGCCGGATCCCCGAGATCAGCGGCAACCGGTTGATGGTGTCGGTCCGGATGATGCGGCATGAAGCGGACGACCGCCTGCACGCGAGCCTCGAAGACACGCCCTTTGAACTGACCCTGTGCGCCTGACGGGCGCATGAACGAACCGGCGTCGCGGCCCGTGGGCACGGCGCGCAGGAGAGAAGCCATGACCACCCGCATCACCTCGAACGGCGACCGCATCGTGCGGTGCCCCGCCTGCGGCCAGGACAGCATCTACGGCCCTGGCAATGCCTACCGCCCCTTCTGCAGCGCGCGCTGCAAGGGCGTCGACTTCGGCGCCTGGGCCAGCGAAGAATTCCGCATGCCGGCCGAGGCACCGCCGGACGACGAGCCCTTCGGCGACCCGCGCCTGCAGTAAAGCCTGCTCAGCCGGCGCTTGCGGCGCGCTCTTCGGCCAGCCAGGCCAGCACCGGCAGCGCGCCGGGCAGCACGGGCGCCACGTCGAGCGGCAGTTGCTGCCAGCGCATCGCCTGGCCTTCGCGCATCTCGAAGTCGCCGTCCCACGCGCGCACCTTGCACCAGTGCAGCCGCACCAGCGCATGCGGGTAGTCGTGCTCGGTGACCTTCCAGACCTCGACACCTGCGATGGTGATGCCGAGCTCTTCCTGAAGCTCACGGCGCAGCGCCTGCTCCACGGTCTCGTCCGCTTCGATCTTGCCGCCCGGGAACTCCCAGTAGCCGGCATAGGGCTTGCCTTCCGGCCGCGTGGACAGCAAGAGTGCATCGTCCTCGTCGCGGATCAGGATGCCTACTGCCACCTCGGTGTGCTTGCGCGTATCGGCTGCTGCAGTGCTCATGCACGCCCCGCGTAGTCGCGCGCGAACTGGTAGGCCACGCGCCCGCTGCGCGAGCCGCGCTCCAGCGCCCAGATCAGCGCGTCGGGTCGGGCGGCTTCGATGGCGGCCGCATCGACATCGAAAGACGACAGCCACTGCGCCACGATCGCCAGGTATTCAGCCTGGCTGAAGGGATAGAAGCTCACCCACAGGCCGAAGCGCTCCGACAGCGAGATCTTCTCCTCGATCACCTCACCCGGATGCACCTCGCCATCATCGGTGTGTGTGTAGCTGAGGTTGTCCTTCATGTATTCGGGTAGCAGGTGGCGCCGGTTGCTGGTCGCGTAGATCAGCACGTTGGGCGTCGATGCGGCGACCGAGCCGTCGAGGATGGACTTCAGCGCCGTGTAGCCCGGCTCGCCTTCCTCGAAGCTCAGGTCGTCGCTGAAGACGATGAACTTCTCGGGGCGGTTCGCCACCACGTCGACGATGTCCGGCAGGTCGGTCAGGTCGGCCTTGTCGACCTCGATCAAGCGCAGGCCCTGCGGCGCATAGGCCTGCAGGCAGGCCCGGATGAGCGAGGACTTGCCGGTGCCACGCGCGCCGGTCAGCAGCACGTTGTTGGCCGGCTTGCCCTCGACGAACTGTCGCGTGTTGCGCTCGATCTTCTCCTTCTGGACGTCGATCTCCTTCAGCGCATCGAGCGGCATGGGCGCCACATGGCGCACCGGCTCCAGCGTGCCGTGGCCCGAGCTGCGCCGGCGATAGCGCCAGGCGATGGCGGCGTCCCAGTCGGCGGGGGCCTGCAGGGGCTGCGGAAGGATCGATTCGATGCGCGCGATGAGCTGCTCGGCGCGCTCGATGAGGTGCTCGAACTTCTCGTTCATCGGCTCAGGAGCGGTAGTCGGCGTTGATGGACACGTAGTCGTGGCTCAGGTCGCAGGTCCAGACCGTGTCGGTGGCGTCGCCACGGCCCAGGCCGATGCGCACCGTGATCTCGCTCTGCTTCATCACGCGCTGGCCGTCTTCTTCGCGGTAGGCCGGGTTGCGTCCGCCCTGGACGGCCACATGCACGTCGTCGAGGTACAGGTCGATGGCGGTCTGGTCGAGGTCGTCGATGCCGGCATAACCGACGGCGGCGAGGATGCGGCCCAGGTTCGGGTCGCTGGCGAAGAAGGCCGTCTTGACGAGCGGCGAATGCGCGACCGCATAGGCCACCTGACGGCACTCGGCGGTGTCGCGGCCACCTTCGACGCGGATGGTGATGAACTTGGTCGCGCCCTCGCCGTCGCGCACGATGGCTTGGGCCAGCAGGCGTGCGACGTTCTGCATCGCCTCCACCAGAGCGCGGCCATCGGCCGAGTCGAGCGAATCGATGCGCGGATGCGCGGCCTTCTGCGTCGCGATGACGACGAAGGAATCGTTGGTCGAGGTGTCGCCGTCGATCGTCACCCGGTTGAACGACGCATCGGCCAGCGCCTTGGCCAGCGGCTGGATCAGCACCGGGTCGATCTGCGCGTCGGTCGCCATGAAGCCGAGCATGGTTGCCATGTTCGGGCGGATCATGCCGGCGCCCTTGCTGATGCCGGTGACTGTGACGGCCACGCCACCGATCTGCACCTGCTGGCTGAACGCCTTGGGCACGGTGTCGGTGGTCATGATGCCCTCGGCCGCACGCGCCCAGT
>CALRYR010000123.1:0-9485 GCA_943372425.1 Variovorax sp. YR752
GCACCGATTGCGGTGCCGGCCAGCACACCGCAGATGCGCGCTTCTGCCGCTGCTGCGGCAGCACGCTGGGCTGATCGCTCAGGCGTCCGCGTCGACCCAGGCGGCGCGGCCCTGCGACGCGTCGTCGATGCGTGCCACGAGCGCCGCGGCACCGGCCTCGACCACCTGGAAGGTGCCGCGGACGAGCGTGCCGTGCGCGACGTCGATCAGCACCGCACCGACCGCAGCCAGCTCGCGACGCAGCATGCCTTCCATCGCATAGGGCACGCTGCACGACAGCGTTCGCAGGCGCTGCAACGGCAGCTTGGTCGCGCCAAGCAGGGCCTGCGCCACCGCGTCGGTGTACGCGCGCACCAGGCCACCCGCGCCGAGCTTCACGCCGCCGAAGTAACGCACCACGGTCGCGAGCACGCCTTCGAGATCCTGGTGGCGCAGCACCTCGAGCATCGGCCGGCCGGCGGTGCCGCCGGGCTCGCCGTCGTCGTTGGCCGCCGATTGGCCACCCGCCATCAAGGCCCAGCAGACGTGCGCCGCACCGGGATGCGCCACGCGCAGTTCGTTCACGACGCGCAATGCAGCCTCGCGGTCGGCCACCGGCTGCACGCAGCCGATGAAGCGGCTCTTCTTGATGACGAGCTCGCTGTGGACCGCGGCGGCGAGCGTCTGGGCCACGGGCTCAGCCTCTCAGCCGCGCTGGAACTTGAAGACGGCGGTGCCGGCGCGCGCGTTCGGCAGCCAGCGCACCTCGCGGTCGTCCTGCACGCCGAAGGCATCGAGCACGCGCAGGTTGTTCTTGCCGGCGAGCACCTCGAAGTCCTTGAAGGTGCCGACGCGGATGTTGGGCGTGTCGTACCACTGGTAGGGCAGACGGCGCGTCACCGGCATGCGGCCGCGCGCGATGCTCAGGCGGTTGGGCCAGTGCGCGAAGTTGGGGAAGGCGACGATGCCGATGCGGCCGACGCGCGCCGTCTCGCGCAGCATGACCTCGGCATTGCGCAGGTGCTGCAGCGTGTCGATCTGCAGCACGACATCGAACGAGGCGTCGTCGAACATCGCGAGGCCTTCGTCGAGGTTCAGCTGGATCACGTCGACGCCACGGCGGATGCACTTCAGCACATTGCCGTCTGCGATCTCCACACCGTAGCCGCTGCAGCCGCGCTCGCGCTGCAGCAGGTCGAGCAGGGCGCCGTCGCCGCAGCCGAGGTCGAGCACACGCGCGCCTTCGGGCACGAGCTTGGCGATGAGACGCTGAGTGTCGAGATCGCTCATGCGGGCAGCTCCGCGGCGATGCGCTCGAAGTAGGAGCGCACCACGCCCATGTAGCGCACGTCGTCGAGCAGGAACGCATCGTGGCCGTGCGGCGCGTCGATCTCGGCGTAGCTCACGCTGCGGCGGTTGTCGAGCAGCGCCTTGACCAGCTCGCGGCTGCGCGCGGGGGAGAAGCGCCAGTCGGTGGTGAAGCTCACCAGCAGGAACTTCGCGGTCGCCTTCGCGAAGGCTTCGGTCAGGTCGCCGCCGTGCTGCCGCGCCGGGTCGAAATAGTCGAGCGCGCGCGTGATCAGCAGGTAGGTGTTGGCGTCGAAATACTCGCTGAACTTGTCGCCCTGGTAGCGCAGGTAGCTCTCGATCTGGAACTCGATGTCCTGCGTCGAATAGCGGTAGCCGGTGCCGGCCAGCTCGCCTTCGACAGCGCTGCGCAACTGACGCCCGAACTTCTCGTTCATCACGTCGTCGCTGAGGTAGGTGATGTGGCCGATCATCCGCGCGATGCGCAGGCCGCGCTTGGGAATCACGCCCCGTTCGTAGAAGTGGCCGCCGTGGAAGTCGGGGTCGGTCACGATGGCGCGGCGCGCCACCTCGTTGAAGGCGATGTTCTCGGCCGTGAGGTTGGGCGCGCTGGCCACCACCACGGCGTGGCGCACGCGCTCGGGGTACTGCAGCGTCCACGACAGGGCCTGCATGCCGCCGAGGCTCCCACCCATGACGGCCGCGAGCGTGCGGATGCCCAGCACGTCGAGCAGGCCGGCCTGCGCGTCGACCCAGTCTTCGACCGTGACCACCGGGAAATCGGCGCCATAGACGCGGCCGGTGGCGGGGTTGACATGCATCGGCCCGGTCGAGCCGAAGCAGGAGCCGAGGTTGTTCACGCCGATCACGAAGAAGCGGTCGGTGTCGAGCGGCTTGCCGGGGCCGATCATGTTGTCCCACCAGCCTTCGGACTTCGGCTGCCCCGCATAGACGCCGGCCAGGTGGTGCGACGCATTGAGCGCATGGCAGACCAGCACCGCGTTGCTGCGGTCGGCGTTGAGCTTGCCGTAGGTTTCGTAGGCGAGCGAATAGCCGCTGAGCGACGCGCCGCTGCGCAGGGGCAGCGGCCCCGCGAAGGACATCGATTGCGGAACGACTTCGAAAGACGACATGGACAAAGAAAAACCCGGCCTCGCCAAAAAACGAGCCGGGTTCGGCCACGGTCTTTAGCTGAATTTGTTAAGCGCCCGCAAGCTGTAGCAAATCGGCGCCCGGCGAGTATAGCCGGGGCACCCGACCGGCGTCGGCGCCGTCAGCCGACGATCATGATCACGCCCAGCACCAGGAAGATGGCTGCCGAGATGCCATGGACCAGCTTGATCGGCACACGCCGCATGATGCGTTCGCCGAGGAAGACCACCGGCGCGTTGGCCAGCATCATCCCGAAGGTCGTGCCGGCAACCACGCCGACGTAGTCGTTCACGAAGCGCGCGGCCAGCATGACCGTGGCGATCTGCGTCTTGTCGCCCATCTCGGCCAGGAAAAAGGCGACGACGGTGGTGCCGAAGACACCGAAGTGCGAGCGCGTGCCGGTGTCTTCCTCGTCGAGCTTGTCCGGGATCAGCATCCAGAGCGCCATCGCGATGAAGGCGCCGCCGAGCAGCCAGCGCAGGGTCGTCGGCCCCAGCCACTGGGTGACGAAGGCGCCCACCGCGCCAGCGAGCGCATGGTTGACGATGGTGGCGGTGAAGATGCCCAGCACGATCGGCCAGGGTTTGCGAAAGCGCGCAGCGAGGACGAGCGCGAGCAGTTGGGTCTTGTCGCCCATTTCCGCCAGGGCAACGATGCCGGTGGCGACGAGAAAAGCTTCCATGATGACGTGGGGGTTCCTCGGCCGAAGCAGACGCAATTGACCACGCAACCCTTCGGCCGAATCCCGAAGTTGCATGGTCAAAGGTCTCGCCAAGTTCTTACCGCTTGCGCCATGTCCTGTGTGGGGCAGGACAAGTCTGTTGACGCAAACCCTTCTCGCGATGGAAGGCGGCTACTCCCCAATGACCCGGCGATTCTAGCGGTGCACAACGATCGACTTGTGAGCCGGCACTGACTTCTCAGGTCGAAAACGGCGCCGGCGCCGAGGGGAAAATCCTGCTTGCAAGTTTCATATTTCACCCATAATGCACGAGCCTCCCTTCAAATTTGCCAGGGCGGAAATTGGGTGATCGGTCAGTTTCGCGCGACTCGGCGATCCGCCGGGATGATTGCTTTCGGGACTCCATCGCTTTCTTTGATGTGTTTTTGAGGAGTCCCTCGATGGGCAACAAACTGTACGTCGGCAATCTGCCTTACTCGGTGCGCGACGGTGATCTGGAACAGGCCTTCGGCCAATTTGGCTCGGTGACCAGTGCCAAGGTCATGATGGAGCGCGACACCGGCCGCTCGAAGGGCTTCGGCTTCGTCGAGATGGGCAGCGATGCAGAAGCGCAGGCCGCCATCAGCGGCATGAACGGTCAGCCCCTGGGCGGCCGCAGCGTCGTCGTCAATGAAGCCCGCCCCATGGAAGCGCGCCCGCCCCGTAGCGGCGGCTACGGTGGTGGCGGCGGTGGCTACGGTGGTGGTGGCGGCGGTGGTTACGGCGGCGGTGGTGGTGGATATGGCGGCGGCGGTGGAAATGGCGGCGGCTACGGCGGTGGCGGTGGTGGCCGCAGCGGCGGCGGTTACGGCGGCGGCGGCGGTGGAGGTCGCAGCGGAGGCGGTGGCGGCGATGGCGGCTTCCGCAGTCCCTACGGTGCCGGCCCGCGCGGCGGCGGTGGCCGCAGCGGCGGCGGTGGTGGCGGCTACGGCGGTGGTGGCAACAGCGGCTACTGACCCACGGCGCTCAGCGACAAGGCTCCTTTCGAGGAGCCTTTTTCATGTCCGCGGCGGCTGCATCGGCGCTCAGCCGTCGCTGCGCCGCTTCTTGCGGCCCCGCCCCTGCACGGCGCGGTCGAACACGGCATTGGGCAACAGGCGCATGAGCTTCGCGACCACGCCCATCTGCCAGGGGATCACGCGGTAGCTGCGACCGGCCTCGATGGTGCGGAAGGCCTGGTCGGCGAAGTCGTCGGCTCGCATCAGGAAGGGCATGCCGTAGCGGTTGCCCTGCGTGAGCGGTGTGTCGATGTAACCGGGGCAGATCGTCACGACCTTCACGCCGCTCGCGCGCATCTCGCCGCGCAGGCTCTCACAGTAGGCGACGACGCCGGCCTTGCTGGCGCAATAGGCGCCGTGCCCTGGCAGGCCGCGGATCGCGGCGACGCTGCCGATGCCGACCAGGCGGCCGCTGCCCCGTGTCGCCATTGCCGCAACGAACGGATGGAAGGTCGCCGCCAGGCCCACGTTGTTGATGGCGAAGGTCTGGGCCAGCACATCGAGGTCGCCGCGGTCCGCGGTGTCGATGCCGACGCTGATGCCGGCATTGGCGATCACCACACTCGGCAAGCCCTGTTCGGCGATGCAGCGTGCGCCGACCTCGGCGATGGCGTCGATCTGCGCCACGTCGGCACCGTAGATGCGGCATCGGTCGGCGGCAATCCCACGCGCTGCCACCCAGGCGGCGATCTCCCCGGTGCGTCGCGCGACCAGCGCGAGGTCGTAGCCGGCGTCGTAGAAGCGGCCGGCCAGCGACTGGCCGATGCCGCTCGAAGCGCCGGTGATGAAGGCCAGCGGCCGCGGGTTGGCAGCCATCTGCGGTGACTTAGCGCGGCGCGCGTGGTGCGGACGTCGGCGCGACCGCCGACGGTACCAGCTGGCCGCGCACCCGGCCCTGCAGGTTGGCGACGCCGCTCAGGTTGTCGTAGTCGAGCGTGTCGGCCGTGAAGCGATCGGTGCCGCGGATGAGCGTGACCGGCTTGTTCGAGGTCACACGTTCGGTGTCGAGGTAGGCATGCAGGAAGTCGCCACGGAACTCCAGCCGCGGCGCGGCGCGGCCCGAAGCGACCGTTGCCGCATCGCGCACCACCACTGCATTGCCGAACAATTGCACCTCGCTGCCGTCGCCGTTGGACAGGCCCCGATCGGCGGTGGCCCGCGTGATCAGGCCTTCGGGCGAGATCGCCCGGATGCGCACCTTGTCGACCTCGATGGTGTCGTTGTCCGGGTAGTGGCGCCCTTCATTGCCGAAGAGTTCGCTGCGCAGCGCGCCGGTCGGCAGGAAGTTCTTGATGACGAAGTTGCGCATGAAGAAGTCCGGCTCGTGGGTCGGCGCTTCCTTGGCGGTCGGTTCGAGCAGCTTGGGCGCATTGCGCACCAGCCAGTAGGTGCCCAGGGCGAGCAGGGCGGTCACGATGACCGGCAGGTAGATCGTCACGCGGTCGACCGCGTCGCGCAGCAGCGCACGCACCGGCTTCATGCGGCCGGGCCTCGCGCCGCGTCGAGCAGGCGCCGGTAGTGCCCGCCGGCCGTCAGCAGCAGGTCGCAGAACTCGCGCGCCGCGCCTTCGCCGCCGCGCGCGGTCGTGACGTGGTGCGCGACCGCGCGCACTTCGGCGTGCGCGTTGGGCGGCGCTGCGCAGAAGGCCGCGCGGCAGAGCACCGGCAGGTCGGGCCAGTCGTCGCCGATGGCGGCGGCCTGCGTCCATGCGTAGCCCAGCTGCGCGAGCATGGCCTCGGCGGCCGGCAGCTTGTCTTCGGTGCCGTAGCGCACATGTTCGATGCCCAGGGCCTCGAGCCGCACGCGCAACGGCTTGGAGTCGCGCCCGGTGATCACCGCCGGCACGATGCCCGCCGTGCGCAGCAGCTTGAGCCCGTAGCCGTCGAGGATGCTGAAGCGCTTGAGCGTCTCGCCATGCTCGCTGAAGAAGACGGCGCCGTCGGTGAGTACGCCGTCGATGTCGAAGAAGGCGATGCGGATGTCCTGCGCCGCCAGCAGGGTTTCGGTCGGGAAACGGGTCGCCATCAGATGACCTTCGCGCGCATCAGGTCGTTGATGCTCAGCGCGCCGGTCAGCACACGGGCCGCATCGACCACCAGCACGCTGGTGATGCGGTGATGCTCCATCAACTCGGCGGCTTCGACACCCAGCGCGTCGGCCCGGATGGTGCGCGGCGCGGGGTGCATGACGTCGGCGGCGGTGAGCGCCCGCAAGTCGGCACCGGTCTCGATCAGGCGGCGCAAGTCGCCGTCGGTGAAGATGCCGACGGCCCGGCCTTCGGCATCGACGACCGCGGCGGCGCCCAGGCCCTTGGCGCTCATTTCGCGCATCAGGTCGCTGAAGGTGGCGGTGGGCGCGACGCGCGGTACATCATCGCCCGCGCGCATCCGGTCGCTCACCAGCGTGAGCAGCTTGCGCCCGAGCGCGCCGCCCGGGTGGGAGCGCGCGAAGTCCTCGGCGCCGAAGCCGCGGGCGTCGAGCAGCGCGACCGCGAGCGCATCGCCCATCGCCATCTGCGCGGTGGTGCTGGCGGTCGGGGCCAGGTTGAGCGGGCAGGCTTCCTTCTCGACACCGCTGTCGAGCACCAGGTCGGCATGGCGCGCCAGCATCGACTCGCGCCCGCCGGTGATCGCGATCAGCGGCACGCCCTGGCGCTTGACGACCGGCAGGATGGCGGCGAGTTCGTCGCTCTCGCCGCTGTTGGAGATCGCCAGCACCAGGTCGACCGCCTTGATCATGCCGAGGTCGCCATGGCTGGCTTCAGCCGGATGCACGAACATGGCGGGCGTGCCGGTGGAGGCCAGCGTGGCGGCGATCTTGCGGCCGACGTGCCCGCTCTTGCCCATGCCCATCACGACCACGCGGCCGCGCACCCCGAGGATCTTGTGCACGGCGTCAACGAAGCTCGGGCCGATGCGCGACTTCAGGCCGAGCACGGCCTCGGCTTCGATGTCGAAGGTGGTGCGGGCCCGCGCCAGCAACGTCTCCGGGTCGGCCTTGTCGGCCAGGGGGGGGCGGGAACTCATCCGGCGGATTTTATCGGTCGCCCGCCCACCGGCCGGCAAGGGCGCACCCATGGCCCGGCCGCGCGCATGGCGCTTGCTAGCATCGGGCATGTCCTCCCTCGATCTCACGCTGTTGTATTTGCTGGCTGCGGTGATCGGCGTGGTGGCCTGCAGATACCTCAAGCTGCCCCCGATGCTGGGCTACCTGTCGGCCGGCGTGCTGATCGGGCCGCATGCCTTCGCGCTGGCGCAGAACGACGAGAGCATCCGCCACCTCGGCGAGTTCGGCGTGGTCTTCCTGATGTTCGTGATCGGGCTGGAGTTCAGCCTGCCCAAGCTGCGCGCCATGCGCCAGCACGTGTTCGGCCTGGGGCTGCTGCAGGTGATATTGACCATGAGCATCGCGACCGTGGGCGCGCTGCTGCTGGCGCGGCTGTTGCCGCCGGCCTGGCAACTGGGGTGGCAGACCGCGCTGGCGCTGTCGGGCGCGCTCACCATGAGCAGCACGGCCATCGTCGTGAAGCTGATGTCCGAGCGGCTCGAACTCGAGAGCGAACACGGCAAGCGCGTGATGGGCGTGCTGCTGTTCCAGGATTTGGCGGTGGTGCCGCTGCTGGTGCTGATCCCCGCGCTGGGCGCGCCGCCCGAAACGTTGTTCAAGGCACTGTCGATCGCCATGCTCAAGGCCGTTTTCCTGGTCGGCGTGCTGCTCTATGGCGGGCCGCGCGTGATGCGCTGGTGGCTCACGCTGGTGGCGCGGCGGCGCAGCGAAGAACTCTTCATGCTCAACCTGCTGCTGGTCACGCTGGGCCTGGCCTGGCTCACCGAACTGGCGGGGCTGAGCCTGGCACTCGGTGCCTTCGTCGCCGGCATGCTGGTGTCGGAGACCGAATACAAGCACCAGGTGGAAACCGACATCCGGCCCTTCCACGACGTGCTGCTCGGCCTGTTCTTCATCACCATCGGCATGTCGCTCGACTGGCACATCGTGGTGGAGCGCTGGGCGCTGGTGGCCGTGCTGCTGGTGCTGCCGCTCGGCTTCAAGCTCGGGCTGGTCACGCTGCTGGCGCGCGGCCTGGGCGCGACGGCGGGCGTGTCGCTGCGCACCGGGCTCTACCTGGCGCAGGCCGGCGAATTCGGCTTCGTGCTGCTGACGCTGGCGCAGGACCGCAGCCTGCTGCCGCCCTGGCTGGCGAACCCGGTGCTGGCGTCGATGGTGCTGTCGATGCTGGCGACGCCCTTCATCATCATGTACAGCAACGCCATCGTGCGGAAGCTGGTGGCCAGCGACTGGATGCAGCAGTCGCTGCAGATGACGAGCATCGCACGCAAGACCATCAACACCGCGCAGCACGTGATCATCTGTGGCTATGGCCGCTGCGGACAGAACCTGGCGCGCATCCTGGAGCGCGAAGGCATCCCGTACATGGCGCTCGACCTCGACCCCGACCGCGTGCGGCAGGCCGCCGCCGCTGGCGATTCGGTGGTGTTCGGCGACGCCGCGCGCCTGCAGGCGCTGATGGCCGCCGGCCTGGCACGCGCCAGCGCGGTGGTCGTGACCTACCTCGACGTGCCGGGCGCGCTCAAGGTGCTGGCCAACACCCGCTCGCATGCGCCGCAGGTGCCGGTGATCGTTCGCACCCAGGACGACCTCGATCTCGAGAAGCTGCAGGCGGCCGGCGCGACCGAGGTGGTGCCCGAGGCGATCGAGGGCTCGCTGATGCTGGCCAGCCATGCGCTGGCGCTGGTCGGCGTGCCGATGCGGCGCGTGATCCGCATCGTGCAGGACCTGCGCGACGCCCGCTACAACCTGCTGCGCGGCTACTTCCACGGCGCGGACGACGACCGGGGCGACGAGATCGACCACGAGCGGCTCAACAGCTTCACGCTCACGCCCGGCGCGCGGGCCGTCGGGCGGGCGCTCGGCCAGCTCGCGCTGCATGCCGTGGGCGTGCGCATCGTCGGACTCCGGCGGCACAACGGCACGGCGGCGACGCTGGCCGACGACACGGTGCTGGACGACGGCGACACGCTGGTGCTGTCGGGCAAGCCCGACGCGCTGGCGATCGCGATCGACGTGCTGCAGAAGGGCTGACGCGCCGGGCGCTGCCGCCCCCTTCAGGCAGCGTTGCTCGGGTTGCGCTTTTCGTCGTCGATGCGCTGCTGCTTGCGCACCGCGTCGCAGCGTGCATGGGCACTGAACTCGGGCTTGGCGCATTGCGCGACCAGGCACTGCGCCGTGGCGAAGAAGCCGCGGCTGGCGCAGGCCTGGCCCGGGTCGGCCGGCGGTGGCGGCTCGACCGGTTCCGGCGCCGGGGCGAC
>CALRYR010000124.1:0-9472 GCA_943372425.1 Variovorax sp. YR752
CCTTTTGCGCGCCTTGGATGGCGGTGAGCGCGGTGAGTTGCAATGCCCGCTCATCCCCGTACCTGGCAATCCAGCCGGCTGCATCGTTCCTGAACCCGTTGAGTTCGTGCGCCATGCCCACGGCGTCCCACAGCGCCAGTACGTGCGGCGTGCCGGGCTTGCCGCCTTCGGCCTTGGCGCGGCCCTGCATGTGCAGGGCGGTGGCTTCGGCCCGCTCCGGGCGCAGCGCCCAGGGGTAGCGGGTGCTCATCTTCTCCAGCCGGCCGTCGATCACGCTGCCGTCTTCGTGGCTGAGGGTGCCGACCGTCTGCCTGACTTGGGCGGCCTGTCCCGTGTGCCCGTCGTACGGCAGGATCACCGTGCTCAAGGTGGGCGAGTATTCCAGCACCTGTTCGAGCGTTTCTTTGGAGGCGATGGCGCCGTGCGGGTGCTTGGCGCCGGCGATCATCTTCGCGGGGTGCAGGGTCTGCATGCGCGCGTTGCGCAACTGGGTGTTGCGGGTGTATTCGCGCACGGTGTCTTCGCTCCACAGGTCCTGGGTGAAGGCGATCCAGGCGGTGGCGCATTTCTCGGGCTGCTCGATGACCAGGTAGTGCACCTGGGTGTTGACCGGGCCGTGCCGGGTGCAGTGCAGTTCGGGCGTGTCCTGGGGGCGGGCGTGGCGCCATTCCATGAACCGGGTCAGGCTGCCGTCCTGCCCAACGCTGTAGCACTCCCACTGGTGGTTGCCGCGTGCGTTCTTCTCGTAGAACACATAGATGTAGCCGGTGCGCGCCAGGCGAAGCGCGTACTGGAAGTCGCTTCCAACATCGACCGAGCTGACCCGCTCGCCGCTGGCCCAGCCCGGCAAGGCCGGCTGGACGTTGCGCGGTACCACCGCGTAGCGCACCGGCAGGATGGGCAGGCCGGTGGCCTGGCATTGCGCGCAGGTGCCGGGGATGATGTCTGCCATGGGGGTTCCTCCGTGATTCGTCTGTGTGGCGGGCGGTTTGCAGATCGCGTCAGGCCGGCTCGGGCGGGGGCGCTTCTTTGGCGATGCGTTCCCAATCCTTGGGGCTGAGGTCGGCGATCAAGGCGCCGAAGTGGTCGCCCGGCAGGCGGGCGCGCAGCCGTGCCACCACCAGCGGATGGAAGTCGAAGCGGGCATGCACGCCGAGCGCGTAGTGGCCGTACAGGCTCAGGTCGGCGGTGTCATCGAAGCCCATGGCCTTCGCCCGCCGGATCGCCGCAAAGGCAAGGCTGCGCGCCGGGCGCAACTGCTCGGGCGTGATGCCGCCCCAGTTGCGCAGTGCCGTGTTCAGCGGCTCGATGCAGTCGATGGCCGCCCACTGGCCGGCGGACAGGTCGAGCCCGTTGGTGCCAGCAGGCGCCTGGGCCTGGAGGCTCAGCAACTGGGCCGCAGGTGTCAGGAGGTGGATGCTTGCGCCCACGCCGAGGGGCGCGAGCAACGCGGCCAATTGCGGCGACTGCAACCACCCCGAGACCACCCACAGCACGGCGGGGTCTTGCAGCCGCAGCCACACGTTGTGGCCCGACGGATGGCGCTGCACCATGACCTGACCGAGGTGTCCGGCTACGTCGTCGACCGACGCATCGGTTTCGATCCAGCCGCCGATGCGGCGGCCGTGCCCCTGGCGTAGCGCTCTGGGGTCGAGCTCGGCGCTGGCCTCCGCCACGCTGTGGGCCAGCAAGGCGCGGTCGGCTTCGTTGTCGAGCCGCAGTGGCGTCAATACGGGGCAGTGTGATGGGTCGGCGTTGGGGTGCGCGATGGGCACCGGCGTGTGAGGCAGGCGGGCGTAGTGCTGCCACGGCCCGTCTTCTGTCTCTATCGGTCGGAGTATCGGATCGACGACCAACAGGCATCGCCTGCCAGGCTTGGCTGCGATGCTGGCGATCAATTCGCGCGTGATCTGCGCGGCGTTGTCTTCGGCGACGGACACGGTGGTCAGTCCAACGCGATCGTGCCGCCCTGCGCAGCCGCTGCTGCCTTGGCAGAAGGCGAGCAGCCGTGGAAATCCGCACTCGGCAACGTGCTGTCGAAGTTCAGCGTTGCCGGCCCCGTCATCGAATGGCCCGCCGCATGCATCAAGCACTTGCCCGGCGTGCGGCCGGTGATGTCGTCGTCCAGCACGATCGAGCTGCTGCGTCCGGCCAGCGTCAGCTTGTTCTTCGCGCGGATGAGGATGTTGTCCCCGTCCATCGTGATGTCGAGCATGGCGAAGATGTTGAGGTTCTTCTTCAGCGCCACGATGTCGATGTTCTCGCGCGCCGCCACGAGCTTGATGACGGAGTCGTACGCGAACAGCCGAATCGCATTCTTGACACTGACCAGCAGGCTCTTGCCCGCGGAGATGCTGGTGTGGCCGCCGCTGGTGAGTGCGTTGTGCGCCAGACTGGCGATGTGGGTCGATTGCGCGGTGGTGGTTTCGATGCCCGCCGGGCTGGCAAGCACCAGATGCGGTTCGGCCAGTTCGGGGAAATGGCCTTCACCGGCTTTGCCTGTGCCCTTGATCGCGTCGTTCTGCGCCTTGATGGCCTGGGTGACCTCGTCCTGGTCCCCGTGGATGTGCGCCTCTGCTTGCTGGGCGGATTGGGACAGGCCCTCGTGCTGGTCACGCGCCACGGTCAGCCGGCCGATGGTTTCGTCCATGTCCTTGACATGCCGCGCCGCGTTGGGGCGCGACTCGGTGGTCAGCAGCATGCCGTCCTGCCCCCGCACGACAACGTGCCCATCGGTTCGCAGCTCAACCCCTTCGCCCCGCGCTTCCTTGCGCCCCGCGTGGTCCTCGATGCGCGTGATGTGCCCCATGCTCAGCGAGCTGGACTGGTGGTCGCTCTTGAGCTGGACCTGGATCTTCTGGTCGGTGTCGTCCAGGATCAGGTGGTTGCTTCGGCCCGCGGCGCTGTTGCCGCCCTCCTTGGTGAGCTCGCGGCTGCGAAACCCCGACAGCGCCGCCTGCCCCGGCAGTTCCCACGGCGGCAGGTTGTTGCGGTTGTACAGGCTGGCCGTGCACACGGGCAGGTCCGGGTTGCCGCCGTAGAAGTCGACCAGCACCTCCTGCCCGATGCGCGGGATGTGCACGCCACCCTGCTGGTTGCCGGCCGCCACACCGGGCGGGCGCACCCAGCAACTGCTGTTCTGGTTCTTGCGGCCCTCACGGTCCCAGGGGAACTGGATCTTGATGCGGCCGAACTCGTCGGTCCAGAGGTTCTCTCCCGGCGGGCCGACCACCAGGGCCGCCTGCGGGCCACGGCTCCACGGCGTGGGCCGGGTCAGCGCCGGGCGCAACGGCTCGCCCATCGGGTGCGCGGTGAAGTCGACTTCGACCTTCCACTGCTGCCTGCGGTGGGCTGCGGCGTCCTTGATCTGGCTGGACTGCGCGACGTCTTCGATGACGAGGTGCGTTTCCAGAACAAGGTACTCGGCGTTGGCCTGGCGCCGCGGGTGCTTGCGCAGCGCGAAGGTGCAGCCCGGCACCATGCCGCGCAGGTTGCCGCTGGCCTGGGCGCGGGCGCCATCGGTGCGCAGCGCCTGCATGCGCAGCAGGGCGAACTCGCGGGCCTCGGCCTTCGGGTCGTTGGGCGGCGCGTTGCCCGCCAGCGGTTGGGCATAGTGACTGCCGGCGATGCCGTCGTGCCATTGATAGACCTCGCCGTCGGCATGGCCGGTCGGGCGTGGGTCCTTGAGGCTGGCCGACAGGTCGGCCCGGGGGCGGGTGTAGTCGTAGTCGCGTATGGCCACGCGGCCGCTGGTGAGCCGGTGGTGCGGCACGAAGGCGTGGACGTATTCGGCATCGGTCTTCCAGCCGGGTGCGTGGTAGTCGACCTGGTGGTACGCGGCCGACGCCGTCTCTCTGAACGCGCCCAACTCGTCGACCAGCACCAGCCGGTGCTTGCCTTGCGAATGCTCGAAGAAGTAGCTGATGCCCCACCGCTGGCACAGGCGCTCGAAGAAGGCCAGGTCGCTCTCGTTGAACTGCGTCTGGTAGTCGCGCGGTTCGTAGGTCTTGCTCAGGCGCTTGTCGACGGGGAAGGGGTAGTCGGCCAGGACGTCGTCCAGAACCTGGACGACGGTCTTGTCCTGGTAGATGCGGCAGTCCGTTTTCAGCATGGCCAGATGCAGCCAGGGCTGCAGGGTCAGCTTGTACTGAATGTCGCGGCCTTCTTCGCCCAAGAAGCAGGCGTCGGTGACGATGGCGTTGATCTCGCGCACGCCGGCACCGATGCGGTCCGCGCTTGCGCCGACGACACCGGGGATGAATTCGCCCATGCCGTCGAGCTGGATGCTGCAGCAGACTTCGCTGCCGAGGAAGGCATCGAGATCGAAGTCGGCCGCATCGCTGGACGCGATGTTCAGGCTGTCGGGCGTCTTGAGGAGCAGCTCGTACGCGAACAGGCCGTTGACGCCTTCGTGGCCCGAGAGGCGAACCGGCTCCAGGGCGGGCTGGCCGAGGAACTGAGGTATGGCCGGGCCGCTGATTTGGAGCGTGCGTGCAGGCACGCCGCGCAGTGCGGTCATTGACGTTCTCCCTGAACAGTGCCCCTGTGGATCAGGGGCTATTCGGGAATTATGGAAGTCCGATCACGACGACCGCGCAGAACGTGCAAGTGAGGCGGCATACATGGGCAGGTATCTGGACGATGCGTGAACAACTGCACGGCTCGGGAAACCCGGCGGCTCACACTCCTGCGTGTTAGCCCGACGAAGCGCCATGCGGTCTGCGCACGGCCGATCGGGGCACACTCGCCCGTCATGCCATTCACCTCCAAAGACTTCCTGGCACTGGCCCGGTGCAACCCGATCAACGTCGAACTGCTGGCGCGCCTGCGCACGCTCGACCTGCCGCAGTGCCACCTCACCGCAGGCTGCCTGTTCCAGGCGGTGTGGAACCTGCGCACGGGCCGCGCGGCCGATGCCGACCTCAAGGACTACGACGTCTTCTACTTCGACGACAGCGACCTGTCGTGGGAAGCGGAGGACGCTGCGATCCGTCGCGTGCAGGCCGCGACAGCCGACCTGGGCGTGGCCGTGGAGGCCAAGAACCAGGCGAGGGTGCATCGCTGGTATGCGGAGCGCTTCGGTGCGGCCTACCCGGTGCTGCGTTCGGCGCGCGACGGCATTGACCGCTACCTCGTGGCCTGCACCTGTGTCGGCATCGACGTGGCCGATGGCGGGCTGTATGCGCCCGACAGCCTGCAGGACGTGGCAGACGGCATCCTGCGCATCAACCCGCGTCATGCGCTGCCGGAGCTGTTCCGCGCCAAGGCGGCGAGTTACCAGGCGCGCTGGCCGTGGCTCAGGGTCATCGACCCGGGTGCGCGCCCGGCCGAGGGCCCGGCTGCAGAATCCGGTACGCCAACCGCTGGCATGCCACGCACCACCTCCAAGGACCGCCCATGACCGACCTCTCCGCCTTCCCCATCACCCAGAAGTGGCCCGCGCAGGACCCCGACCGCCTCCAGCTCTATTCGCTGCCCACGCCCAACGGCGTGAAGGTGTCGATCCTGCTGGAAGAACTCGGTCTGCCCTACGAGCCGCACCTGGTGCGTTTCGACAGCAACGACCAGATGTCGCCGGCCTTCCTGTCGCTCAACCCGAACAACAAGATACCGGTCATCCTCGATCCGCACGGGCCGGGCGGCAAGCCGCTGGCGCTGTTCGAGTCGGGCGCGATCCTGGTGTACCTGGCCGAGAAGACGGGGCGCTTCATTCCGCAGGACGCCGCGGCGCGCTACGAATGCCTGCAGTGGGTGATGTTCCAGATGGGCGGCATCGGGCCGATGTTCGGCCAGCTTGGTTTCTTCCACAAGTTCGCCGGCAAGGACTACGAGGACAAGCGTCCGCGCGACCGTTACGTGGCCGAGTCGAAGCGGCTGCTCGGCGTGCTCGACAAGCACCTGGCCGGGCGCGCTTGGATGATGGGTGCGGACTACTCCATCGCCGACATCGCGATCTTCCCGTGGGTGCGCAACCTGGTCGGCCTCTACGAGGCGCGTGAGCTGGTAGGGTTCGACGACTTCGCCAACGTCGCCCGCGTGCTCGCGGCCTTCGTCGAACGGCCCGCCGTGGCGCGTGGCCTGCTGATTCCGACGCGCGACTGAGCATTGCGGATTCGGAGGCGAGGCCGCGGTCGTCGACACGGCGCCGTCGGCCTTGACCTACAAGGCATCGCGGAAACCGCTAGCAATTTAGTTCGCATCTGGAGGGCACGCTCGCCGCTTCTGATTGCTTTCGTTGTACCGCCCATGCCTGCGTCCCTGTGTGTCCGCCCTGCCTTGATCGCACGGCCCTTCCCCCTGTCGGCGGTGTTGCTGGCCACGCTGCTCGGCATGGTCGCGTGCGGTGGCGGGGGCGGCGGCAGCGCGGGTGCAGAAGGCGGCACGGCGAGCCAGGTGACCGCCTCGCCCGATGTGCCTGCGGTCGAGACCACGGTGCAGGCAGCGGTCGATGAGCTTCCGTCTTCCGGCTACGCCAGTGGGTCCGGCGAACTGGCCGCGTGGACCTACTTCCAGGCGGCGCGTACGCAATGCGGCTTCGGTGCGCTCGAGCAGAACATGCAACTCGACACCGCCTCGCGTGCCCATGGCAAGTACCTGCTGGCCGAAGGCAGCGACGGCGCCTACGCCACCGGCCACGACGAAGCGAACGTCAACAGCGCCTTCTACACCGGCGCACTCGCCACCGACCGCGCCCAGTTCGCCGGCTACGGCCCCTACGTCATCGAATTGCTGACGGCATCCACCGAAACCTATGTCGCTGCCGGCAGCATGCCCCAGCCGACCGCAGCGGAGCGCGGCGAGCGTGACATGCGGTCGCTGCTCAACTCGGTCGCGCACCTGCGCGGCGCGATGGCCGCGGCACGCGTCGGCGGGGTCGCGGCGATGACGAAGGAAGACCGCACGACCAGCTCCGACGGCGTGACAACGCTCGTGGTGAACCAGCGCCTGGGCGTGCTGGTGGGCCGGCAGGAGCCGCTTCCGCTGCTGGGCGCCGGCAAGGTGGCGGGCTACCCCTGCGAGGGCAGCACCGGCATCGACTACGCCTTCGCGCCGGCGACGGAGGAGCCCAACCCGTTTCCGCGCATCACCGACACCTCCGTGCTGATGGGCCCGCCGATCTATTTGCGCGCCGACGAGGGCAGTGATCTGCAGGTCACGAGCTACACGCTGAAGGACAGCGCCGGCACCGTCGTGCCCGTTCGCACCAATGCAACGCCGAAAAGCGGCCACGAGTTCTTCATGGTCCCACGGCAGAAGCTGGCGCCCGGTTCACGCTACAGCGTTGACCTCGTGGGCACGGCCAACGGTGCAGCCTTCCATCAGCAGTTCGATTTCCAGACGCGCTCCTGAAGCCCTCGGGCCGTCGCGGCACCGGCTGACAGGGAACACGGCAATGGGATGCCACGATCCTGACGATCAATCACATCCCTGGAGCACCCATGAAGCAGATCCTTTTCGCCACCCTCGCATCGCTGGCCCTGATGGGCGGCGCCCACGCACAGGTCGGCAAGGCCGCATCGGAAGCGACCGACGCCGCCAAGCACAAGATCGACGAGAAGCGCGCGGACAACGAGGCCAAGAAGAGCGGCCCCGTGGGCAAGGCCGTCAACAACGTGAAGTCCGGCTACCACAAGAACCGTGCGCAGAACTCCGGCGAGAAGGCCAAGAAGGCGCTGAAGAACGCAGGCTGATTCAGCTTTCCCGATGCGCACCGCGCGGTGCGCGATCGGGAAGCGTCTTCAAGCCGGCACCGCGTCGATGTTTGCGCGATCCCAGTGCCGATGCTTGGCGATCGCGGCGATGAAGGCGGTCGCGATCTCCGTGGCCGCCGTCGTGTCGCCCAAGTTGGTCACCGGCGTCTCCGCCACCACCACCCCCGCGGGCGCAGCGGCTGCCTCAGGGCCAAGGCCCACCAGGGACAGCAGCTCCACCCCCTCGCCCACCGTGCAGATCGCCTTGCAATGCTTGAAAGCTTCGAGCGCGAAGTGCACGGCCTCGCCGTTCTGGCGCATCGCGGCCACACCGTCTTTCCCAGCCGGAATGAGCACCGCATCGAACATGATCGACGGCATGGCCGTGTAGGTCGCGTCGACATCGATCTGCCGCTTCGACGCGCTCGCGACGGTGCCCAGGCGCGGCCCGATCACCTTGCATTGCGCGCCGGCCGCTTCGAGCGCCTCGCGGATCGGCTTGAGCGACGCTGAATCGACGCCATCGGCGACGAGGATCGCGATCTTGCGGGTCTTGATGGAGCCATCGCCCGTGTCGACCATGCGCAGCGCGGCCGATTCCTCGATGGGCAATGCGATGCGGTGGTCGCGGAAGCCCGGCCGACCGGCCGCGGCGCGGGCGTCGGGTGCACCGATGCCCAGCGGCTCGGCCACGCGGCGCGCGAGCTTCTCGTCGACATGCGCGAGGTTGTCGACCATGCGCTGGCGGATCGCCGGCACCTCGAGCTTCGACAATTCGAAGCGGAAGGCCGCGACGATGTGCTCCTTCTCGGCCACGCTCTGGCTGTTGAAGAACAGACGCGCCTGCGTGAAGTGGTCGTCGAAGGACGCGCTGCGGCGCCGGATCTTCGGCGGCTCGATCTCTTCGGGGAAGGACTGGAAGCCACCGCTTTCGCCATCGACCCGGTACTCCGCACCGCTGCCCAGCGTGTTGGGCTCGTACGCGACCTGGCCGCGCGCGATCGTCTGCCGATGCATGCCGTCGCGCTGGAAGTTGTGGAAAGGGCAGACCGCCTTGTTGATCGGCAGCTCGTGGAAGTTGGCGCCGCCGAGCCGCGAGATCTGCGTGTCGGTGTATGAGAAGAGTCGCCCCTGCAGCAGCGGATCGTTGCTGAAGTCGATGCCCGGCACGACATGCCCTGGGTGGAAGGCGACCTGCTCCGTCTCGGCGAAGAAGTTGTCGGGGTTGCGGTCGAGCACCAGCTTGCCGATGCGCTGCACCGGCACCAACTCCTCCGGGATCAGCTTGGTCGGGTCGAGCAGGTCGAAGCCGAGCGAATGCTCCTTGTCCTGCGGGATCATCTGCACGCCCAACTCCCATTCGGGGAAGTCGCCGTTCTCGATCGATTCCCACAAGTCGCGGCGATGGAAGTCGGCGTCCTTGCCGGCGATCTTCTGCGCCTCGTCCCATGCCAGGCCGTGGATGCCCAGCTTGGGTTTCCAGTGGAACTTGACGAAATGCGACTCGCCCCGCGCATTGATGAAGCGGAAGGTGTGGACGCCGAAGCCTTCCATCATCCGGTAGCTGCGCGGAATGGCGCGGTCGCTCATGGCCCACATCAGCATGTGGGTGCTCTCGGGCATCAGCGAGGCGAAGTCCCAGAAGGTGTCGTGCGCGCTCGCCGCCTGCGGCATCTCGTGGTGCGGCTCGGGCTTGACGGCATGGATGAGGTCGGGGAACTTCATCGCATCCTGGATGAAGAAGACCGGGATGTTGTTGCCCACCAGGTCGTAGTTGCCCT
>CALRYR010000125.1:0-9443 GCA_943372425.1 Variovorax sp. YR752
TGGCTGTAGAGAGTCTGCCCCGCCGGCGTCAGGCGCGTCGGGTAGGACGAGCGGTCGACCAGGTCGGTGCCGGCCCAGCCCTCGAGCGCCTGGATGCGGCGCGAGAAAGCCGGCTGCGTCACGTGGCGCAACTGGGCGGAGCGGCTGAAGCTGCGGGTCTCAGCCAGGCTGACGAAATCTTCGAGCCACTTGGTTTCCATGGGCCGGGATTATGGGACCGGCGACACCAGGCCGCGCCCCGAGAAATGGCCGTCGGCATTGGCGAGGAAGCGCATGACCGAGGCGGTCACCGCTTCGGGTGACCACCCCGCCACGTGCGGCGTCAGCACGATGTTGTCGAGGCCGACCAGCGGTTCGGGCCGGTGCGGTTCGCTCTCGTACACGTCAAGGCCGGCGCCGCCCAAACGCTTCTCGCGCAGCGCCGCGGCCAGCGCCTCGGTGTCGACCACGCTGCCGCGCGCGATGTTGACGAGCACGCCGCGCGGTCCGAGCGCGTCGATCACCTCGCGGCCGACCAGGTGCTTCGTGCCCGCGCCGCCCGGCGTCGCCACGACCAGGAAGTCGGCCCAGGCGGCGAGCGCGAGCAGGCTGTCGAAGTAGCGGTGCGCCACGCCTTCCTTCGGGCGCCGGTTGTGATAGCCGATGTCCATGTCGAAGCCACTGGCGCGCTTGGCGATCTTCTGGCCGATGGTGCCTAGCCCGACGATGCCGAGCCTGCGGCCCGACACGTTCGGCGGGAACGGGATCACGTCGCGCCAGACGCCCTCGCGGCACTGTCGATCGAGTTGGACCAGACCACGCACCGCGGCGATCAGCAGCCCGAAGGCATGGTCGGCCACGCAGTCGTCGTTGGTGCCCGCGCCGTTCGCCACCGCGATGCCGCGGGCGCGTGCCGCGTCCAGCGCCACGTTTTCGTAGCCGGCCCCCATGGCGCAGATCAGCTCGAGCCGGGGCATGGCGCCGATCTCCTCGGCCGACACGCCGGTGCCGCCATTGGTCAGCACGGCCCGGAAGCCCGCGCCCTGGGCCGCGATGGCCGCGGCCCGGCTCGACGGGTCGAGGGCGTAGGTCACGTCGTAGTGCTCGCGCAGCAGTGCGAGGTGCTCGTCGGTCTGCAGGTTGAGCACCAGCAGGGGGATCTTCCCGGTCATTCGAATCGCTCCTGAATCGGTTCTGAAAAAAGCATGGGCGGAAGCCTGCGTCAAAGCGCCGGCGCGGCCTCGATCTGTTGCAGCGTCCACATCTGGGCGTAGCGGCCCTGGCGCTCGAGCAACGCCCCGTGTGTGCCGCGCTCCACGATCACGCCGCCCTCCATCACGAGGATCTCGTGCGCATCGATCACGGTCGAGAGCCGGTGCGCGATGACCAGCGTGGTCTTGTTGCGCGCCGCGCTCTTCAACTCGGACTGGATGGCGCGCTCGTTGGCGGAGTCGAGCGCCGACGTGGCCTCGTCGAAGATGACGATCGGCGGGTCCTTCAGCAGGGTGCGCGCGATCGCCACCCGCTGCTTCTCGCCGCCCGACAGCTTCAGCCCGCGCTCACCGACCGTGGTGGCGTAGCCCTTGGGCGTGGCGGCGATGAAGTCGTGGATGCGCGCCGCCTTCGCCGCCGCTTCCACTTCCTCGCGCGTGGCACTCGGCCGGCCGTAGGCGATGTTGTATTCGACGGTGTCGTTGAACAGCACCGTGTCCTGCGGCACGATGCCGATGGCCTGGCGCACGCTGGCCTGCGTCACGGTGCGGATGTCCTCGCCGCCGATGGTGATGCGACCGTTGCCGACGCCGGGCCGCCCCAAGTCGGCGGCGGCCCCCTCGGGGGGTTGGGGGCCAGTTCCTACGTCGTAGAAGCGGTACATCAGGCGCGCCAGCGTCGACTTGCCCGAGCCCGACGGGCCGACCACTGCCACCGTCTTGCCGGCGGGGATCTCGAAGCTCACATGCTTCAGGATGGGCCGCGCGGGCTCGTAGGCAAAGCTCACGTCCTCGAAGCGCACGGCACCCTCGGCATGCGACAGCGGCTGCGCGCCGGGCGCATCGCGCACCTCGCGCTCCTTCTCCATCAGCACGAACATCTTGTCGAGGTCGGTCAGGCTCTGCTTGATCTCGCGGTAGATCACGCCCAGGAAGTTCAGCGGGATGTAGAGCTGGATCATGAAGGCGTTGACCATCACCAGGTCACCCAGCGTCATGCGCCCTTCGACCACGCCCGCCGTCGCGCGCCACAGCATCAGAACCAGGCTCACTGCGATCAGCAACTGCTGGCCGGTATTGAGCAAGGACAGCGTGCGCTGGCTCTTGATGGCCGCCTTGCGGTAGCGGTCGAGGCTGGCGTCGTAGCGGCCGGCCTCGAATTCCTCGTTGTTGAAGTACTTGACCGTCTCGTAGTTCAGCAGCGAATCGACCGCGCGGCTCTGCGCCACCGAGTCGAGCTCGTTCATGGTCTTGCGGAACTGCGTGCGCCACTCGGTCACGGTCACGGTGAAGGTGATGTAGAGCACCAGCGCGGCGCCGGTGATCCAGACGAAGAGCGCATCGAATTTCACGCCCAGAATGGTCAGCACCAGCGTCAGCTCGATGATGGTCGGCACGATGCTGTAGAGCGACATCGAGATCAGCGAATGCACGCCGCGCGTGCCGCGCTCGATGTCGCGTGTCATGCCGCCAGTCTGGCGCTCCAGGTGAAAGCGCAGGCTCAGCGCGTGCAGGTGGCGGAACACCTCCAGCGAGATGCGGCGCGCGGCGCCCTCGGTGGCCTTGGCAAAAACCAGCTCGCGCAGTTCATTGAAGAGCGAGGTCGAGAGGCGCAGCAGCCCGTAGGCCAGCAGCAGGCCGATCGGCACGATGAGCAGCGCCTGCGCCATGTCCGGCTTCGGCGTCATGGTGTCGACCAGGTTCTTCAGCAGCACCGGCACGCCCACGTTGGCGACCTTGGCGCCGATCATGAAGGTCAGCGCTGCAAGCACCCGCCACTTGTAGTCCCACAGGTACGGGAACAGCCGCCGCAAGGTGGCCCAGTCGGAGCGATCGCTGCGCGCGGGAGCGCCGCCGGGCGCGTGGTGGGGAGAGGAAAGGGCTTCGCCGCTGCGGCGCATGGGGGACAATCGTGGCTGTTGTTGCCTTCGATTGTGCCCATGTCCGATTCTCCGAGTGCCAACGCGGCCGCCATCCTCAAGAGCCTGCCCACCGACATGGAGCTGGTGCTCAAGGTCATCCCGATGCCCGGCGACTGCAACGCCAACGGCGACATCTTCGGCGGCTGGGTGATGGCCCAGTGCGACCTGGCCGGCTCGGTGATCCCGGCGCGCTACACCCGGGGCCGCATGGCGACCGTGGCGGTGAACGAGTTCATCTTCAAGCAGCCGGTGCGCATCGGCGACATCCTGTCCTTCTATTCGAAGCTGGAGCGCCTCGGACGCACGTCGGTCACGGTCAAGGTGGAGGTCTTCGCAGAGCGCTTCACGGCGCAAGGCCAGTACATCAAGGTGACCGAGGCCACCTTCACCTACGTCGCCATCGACGACAGCGGCCGGCCGCGGCCGATCGCGACCGCCTGAGCCAGGCCGCTCAGGCCTTTAGACCTTCGAGAAGTCCGGCTTGCGCTTTTGACTCCGTCGAAAGCCTTCGCGCCGCTGCGCGGCACCGCAGCCAGGGCTGCGGCAGACTTCAGACGTTGCTGAAGTCTGGCTTGCGCTTTTCCATGAAGGCGCTGAAGGCCTCCTTGGCGGCCGGCGAGCGCATGGCCTGACCGAAGCTCGCGCTTTCCGCGTCGATGCGCTCCAGCACCGCCGGCTGCTGCGCCATCTTGAGCAGGCGCTTGGTCTCGATCAGCGCCGACATCGGCTTGGCCGCCAGCTTGCGCGCCTGGCTCTGCGCGATGGCGTTGCATTCCAGCGGCGGAACCACGCGGTTGACCAGCCCAACCTCGAGCGCGGCTTCGGCCATGAAGGGCTCGCCGAGCATCAGCGCTTCCGCGGCGCGGTGGTAGCCGAACATCGCCGGCGCCAGCAGGCTCGACGCCGCCTCGGGCACCAGGCCCAGGTTGACGAAGGGCATCGAGAACGCGGCGTTGTCGCCCGCGTAGACCAGGTCGCAATGGAACAGCAGCGTGGTGCCGATGCCCACGGCCGGCCCGCAGACCGCGGCGATCACCGGCTTGGGAAAGGTCGCGATGGTGCGCAGGAAGCGGATGGCGGGCGAGGCCTTCATCGGCGTGTCGGCCGGCGCGCCCGCCACCGCCATGAAGTCGGCGATGTCGTTGCCCGCGCTGAAGATGGTCGGGTCGCCCTGGATCAGCACGGCGCGCACCGCGGCGTCTTGCGACGCCTGGTCGAGCGCTGCCGAGAGTGCTTCGTACATCGCGCCGGTGATCGAGTTCTTGCGTGCGACACGGTTGAAGGTGAGGGTCATCACACCGGCTTCGGTGTGGACGAGGATGTCGCTCATGGTCATTCCTTGAAATAGACGATCTGGTTGGACGTGGCGAGCAGCGAACCGCCCTCGCTCCAGAGCTGCGCGCTCTGGTCGAAGAAGCCGTTCTGGAATTGCTGCCCCACCGCACGCCCGAGAAGATAGCCGGTTCCGACCTCGGCCAGGTGCGATGCGTCAGCATGGAAGTAGGTCGTGATCGACACCGTGCCGGCCGGGACCAGCTTGGCGCGCCGCAGCCAGACGCGCGGGAAGAACATGTCGCTCATCGACGCCAGTGCAGGGAAGTCGAGCGGGCGCGGGTCGGCGTCGCGCAGCCACAGCATGGTCTCGCTGTGGTCGCCGCGGCCATCCCATTGCGCGGGAACGCTGCCGCGCACTGGCCGCATGTCGTACTGTTCGACCCACGGGACGCCCTTGGGGCCGATCGTCATGCGCGCCGTCTGCGCGGGGTCGGGCACCGGCGGCATGGGCAGGTCGTTGGCGCTCCAGGTCTCGCGGCGCGTCGCCGTGATGACGGTGGCCGTGGTCGTCACCTGCGGCGCGCCGTTCGCGCCGGCCTGCGTCACATGCACGGTCCAGTGCTGCGTCGAGCGGTTGGTGCGCACGGCGGTCGCTTGCACGTCGAAGGCGCCGGCCTCGATGGCGGCGGCGTAGTTCACGGTGAGCGCGATCGGTGCGCCGAGCACGTCGGGGTGCTTCAGCACCGACTGCAGCACCACGGCCGCCGTCGTGCCGCCGAAGGGGCCGACCATGTTCCAGTAGTCCGGGCTCGTCATGCCCGTGAAATGGCCGACGCGGATGTCGCTGTGGTGCAGCGCGAGCGCCTTGTCGAAGATGTGTTGCGTCACTGCCGGTCTCCTCAGACTCTTTTACCCAGCGCCGCAGCCTCCTTCGTCAGACCCGCTCGAAGATGCCAGCAGCGCCCTGCCCCATGCCCACGCACATCGTGACCATGCCGTACTTCAGATTCTTGCGCCGCAGTGCATGCACGACTGTCGCGGAGCGGATAGCCCCGGTCGCCCCCAGCGGATGGCCCAGCGCGATGGCGCCGCCCATTGGGTTGACTTTGCCCGGGTCAAGGCCCAGCGTGTTGATCACCGCCAGCGACTGGGCGGCGAAGGCTTCGTTCAGTTCGAACCAGTCGATGTCCTCGTGCTTCAGACCCGCGTAGCGCAGTGCGGCAGGAATCGCCTCGATCGGGCCGATGCCCATGATGTGCGGCGGCACGCCCTTGCTCGCGAAGCTCACGAAACGCGCCAGCGGCGTCAGGTCGTACTGCTGGCAGGCCTTCTCGCTCGCGAGGATCAGCACGCCCGCGCCGTCGGAGGTCTGCGAGCTGTTGCCCGCGGTGACCGTGCCGCGCGCAGCGAACACGGTGCGCAGCCTGGCCAGGCCTTCGAGGCTGGTGTCGGGCCGCGCGCCTTCGTCGAGGCTCACGGTGCGCGTCTTCGCAATCGACTCGCCGGTGTCCAGGTCCGGCGTGCGGTCGGTCACGTCGATGGGCGTGATCTCGTCGGCGAACTCGCCCGCCTTCTGCGCGGCCAAGGCCTTCTGGTGCGAGGCCAGCGCGAACGCGTCCTGCGCATCGCGGCTCACCTTCCATTGCTGCGCGACCTTCTCGGCCGTCAGGCCCATGCCGTATGCGATGCCCACGTCACCTTCGCGCTCGAAGATCGAGGGCGACAGCGACGGCGAGTTTCCCATCATCGGCACCATGCTCATGCTCTCGACACCGGCAGCGATCATCACATCGGCCTCGCCGACACGGATGCGGTCGGCCGCCATCTGCACGGCCGACAGACCCGACGCGCAGAAGCGGTTGACTGTGATGCCGCCGATGCTGTTGGGCAGCCCGGCCAGCACCGCGCCGATGCGCGCGATGTTCAGGCCCTGGCTGCCTTCGGGAATGGCGCAGCCGCAGATGATGTCCTCGATGGCCTTCGGATCGAGACGGGGCACGGCCGCCAGCGCCGCACGCAGCGTGGTCGCCAGCAGGTCGTCCGGACGGTAATTGCGGAAGTAGCCGCGGTGCGACTTGCCGATGGGCGTGCGCGTGGCGGAGACGATGTAGGCGTCTTGAACTTGCTTGCTCATGATGTGTTCTTCCTTCAGTTCCGGACCGGCTTGCCGGTGGAGAGCATCCCCATGATTCGCTCCTGCGTCTTCGGGTGCACGATGAGCGAGCAGAAGGCCTTGCGCTCCAGCGTCATCAGGTACTCCTCGGTCACGAGCGAGCCCGCGTCGATGTCGCCGCCGGTCACCACTTCGGCGATCAGGCTGGCGATGTGGAAGTCGTGCGCGCTGATGAAGCCGCCGTCGCGCATGTTGACCAGCTGGCCCTTGATGGTCGCGGCGCCGCTGCGACCCGCGACGCGGAAGCTGCGGCGCAGCGGGGCGCGGTAAGCGGCGTCGGCCATGGCCTTTGCCTGCTGGAGCGCAACGTAGAGCAGTTCGTCCTTGTTCGGCACGATGACATCGCTGTCCAGCAGATAGCCCAGCTTCTTCGAATCGAGCGCGCCGGTGCCAACCTTGGCCATCGCCGCGGCGGTGAAGCCCTCGGTGAGGAAAGGCAGCAGGTCGGTGCCGGTCGAGGCGGCTGCATTTTCGGCCGCACAGCGCGCGATGTAGGTCAGGCCACCGGCGCCGGGCACCAGGCCCACGCCGACCTCGACCAGGCCGATATAGCTTTCCATCGCGGCCACGCGCTTGGCCGAGTACACGGCCAGCTCGCAGCCGCCGCCGAGCGCCAGGCCACGGATGGCCGAGACCACAGGCACGCTGGCGTAGCGAATCTTGAGCATCACGTTCTGCAGCTCTTCTTCCGCACCTTCGACCGCACCGATGCCCGCGACCACGAAGGCCGGCAGCATGGCCTGCAGGTCGGCGCCGACGGAGAACTTGTCGTCCGGCGACCAGATCACCAGGCCCTGGTACTCGGCCTCGGCCAAGTCGACTGCGGCGGCGAGCGACTCGGCCACGTCGGGGCTGATGGCGTTCATCTTCGAATGGATGCTGGCAATCAGCACCTCGCCATCGAGCGTCCAGACGCGGACATCGCCTTCGTCGCTGATCGTGGTGCCCGCTTGCGTCGGATCGGGGGCGTTCGCACCCAGCACGCTTTCCGGAAAGAGCTGGCGCGCATGCACCGGGAGCTTTCTTTGCGGGACGAACTTGCCGAGCGAGGCACTCCAGGACCCGCCCGGTGTGTGAACGCCGCCCAGTTCGGCCACAGGCCCTTCGAACACCCACGCCGGCAGCGGCGCGCTGCTCAGCGCCTTGCCCGCATCGATGTCTTCCTGCACCCACTTGGCGACCTGCGACCATCCTGCTTCCTGCCACAGCTCGAACGGGCCCTGCTGCATGCCGAAGCCCCAGCGCATGGCGAAGTCGACGTCGCGTGCGCTCTCGGCGATGGTCGCCAGGTGCACGGCGGCATAGTGGAAGCCGTCGCGCAGGATGGCCCAGAGGAATTGACCCTGCGGGCCTTCGCTTTCGCGCAGCAGCTTCAGCCGCTCGGCCGCCGGGCGCTTGAGCATCCGGCCGTACACCTCGTCGGCCTTCTCGCCACCGGCCACGTAGTCGCCGCTCTTCAGGTCGAAGCGCAGGATGTCGCGGCCGACCTTCTTGTAGAAACCCGCCTTGGTCTTCTGCCCGAGGTGGCCGAGCTCCAGCAGCTTGGCGAGCACCGGCGGCGTCGCGAAGTTGGCGTAGAACGGATCGGTCTCGGCATTCAGGTTGTCCTGCAGCGTCTTCACGACGTGCGCCATCGTGTCGAGCCCCACCACATCGGCCGTGCGGAAGGTGCCCGAGCTCGCGCGGCCCAGCTTCTTGCCCGTGAGGTCGTCGACGACATCCGGCGTCAGGCCGAACTTCTCGACTTCCTTCAGCGTCGCCAGCATGCCAGCGATGCCGACGCGGTTGGCGATGAAGTTGGGCGTGTCGTGCGCGCGGACCACGCCCTTGCCGAGCGTGCTGGTGACGAAGGCCTCGAGCTGGTCGATCACCTGCGGCTGCGTGGTCGGCGTGTTGATCAGCTCGACCAGGAACATGTAGCGCGGCGGGTTGAAGAAGTGGATGCCGCAGAAGCGCGGCTTGAGTGCCTCGGGCAGTGCTTCGCTGAGCTTCGTGATCGACAGGCCGGAGGTGTTCGAAGCCAGGATGGCGTTCTTCGACACGTGCGGCGCAATCTTCTTGTAGAGGTCGAGCTTCCAGTCCATGCGCTCGGCGATGGCCTCGATCACCAGGTCGCAATCACCCAGCTTGGCGAGGTCGTCCTCGTAGTTCGCAACCTCGATCAGCGCCGCATCGGCCACGTCGCCCAGCGGCGCGGGCTTCTGCTTCTTGAGGTTGTCGATGGCGCGCAGGACGATGCCGTTCTTCGGCCCGTCTTTCGCGGCCAGGTCGAACAGCACGACGGGCACGCGCACGTTCACCAGGTGCGCAGCGATCTGCGCGCCCATCACGCCGGCGCCGAGCACGGCGACTTTCTTCACATTGAATCGGGACATGGGTTGTTCTCGAAATGGGTTACTGGACGCGTGTCCAGGTCTGTGTGCGCCAGAAGGGGCCGAGGTAACCACGCACCTGCAGCTTCTGCCCGCCATCGATGGGCGTGAAGCTGGCGCGGTATTCCTTGCCGTTCTCGGGGTCGAGGATCTTTCCGCCTTCCCAGACGTCCTTGCCTTCGGCCTTCGCACCGCCGCGGACGATCTCCAGGCCGGCGATCGGCTTGCCCTTGCGGTCGTCCGGGCACTCGTCGCAGGTGGCGTCGGGCTTGGTGTCCTTCTTGAGCGAGCGCTCGAGGCGGCCCGCCAGCGCACCGCCCGACTCCGTGACCCGGATCTCGCCCTTGGCCTCGCCGGTCTTGTCGTCGATGGTGCGCCAGAGGCCCACGGGGCTCATCTGCGCCATCGCTGACGTGGCGGCGGCGAACAGGGCGATGCTTGCGACAAAGGCTTTCATGGTGTCTCCGTTGTATTTGTAGTCGTCGTCGCCGCGCGTCAGGCCAGCGCCGCG
>CALRYR010000126.1:0-9383 GCA_943372425.1 Variovorax sp. YR752
ACCGACCACGTCCACGCCGCCACCGGCGGAGAAGCCGACGACCAGGTTGAGGGGCTTGTCGGGAAAGGCGGCATGGGCACCCGCGCAGGACAAAAGGACCACCGCGCTGGCCGCAGCCGCACGACACCACGAAACCAGGTTTGCTCGCATCATGTTCTTCCTAACGATTGAAAAAACGGGACAGGGTTGGACATTCGGTGGGCAAGCGTCTTCAGCTTTTAGCGACGCGAAAATCGGTGAGGGTGACGTCCCAGACGCCCACCACATGGCGCGAGAGTTCCTTCTTCTGAATCCGCTGCGTGGGCGTCTTCGGAAACGCATCGATGAATTCGACATAGCGCGGAATCTGGAAGTAAGGCAGGCGCAGGCTCGACCAGCGGATCAGCTCCAGTGGCTCGACGTGCACCCCGTCGCGCACACGCACGAACAGCTTCAATTCGTCTTCACCCAGGTCGCTCGGCACGCCGACCAGCGCGACCTCGGCGATGGCTTCATGCTCCGCGAAGACGCTTTCCACGTCCCACGCGGAGATGTTGATGCCCCGACGGCGAAGCATGTCCTTTTTCCGTCCGGCGTAGAAGAGATTGCCCTCGGCGTCGGCATGGGCCAGGTCGCCGGTCAGGAAGAGATCGCCGCGCCGGGCCGCCGTATCTGCCTCGGCGTTGTTGAAGTAACCCAGGAAGCCCAGCCGCGCGTCGCGTGCACGCACCGCGATCTCGCCCTTGTCGCCGGCCTTCACGGGTGCGCCGTCGTCGTCGAGCAGCGTCACCTCGTAGTACGACAGCGGCTTGCCGATGGCGCCGGGCGTGCCGTCGAGGTTCGCCGTCACGAAGGTGATCAGCTCCGAGAGGCCGTAGCCCTCGCGCATCGTCACGCCGAAGCGGTCGACGAATTCCTGCCAGATGAGCGACGGGCACCCGCCGCCCCAGGCGATGCGCACGCCATGCTGCCGGTCGTCGTCGCGCGGGGGTTGCTTCAGCAGCATGGGCAGCACGCTGCCGAGGTAGTGGATGTGCGTGGCCCGGTGGCGCCGGGCGTCGTCCCAGAAGCGCGATGCGCTGAAGCGCTCCAACATCGCCAGCTGGAAGCGGCCGATCAGCGCCGCGATGGCGACGGCGACGCCGGAGCCGTGGTGCAGCGCCTCCCAGAACAGGAAGACATCACCCGGCCCGGCTTCGGTCAGGCGAAGCACGGCCATCGGCCCGGCGCGCAGATGCCGATCGCTCTTGAGCACGCCCTTGGGTGCGCCCGTGGTGCCGGAGCTCGGCGTCAACGCAATGATGTCGTCCGCGGCGACGTCCAGTGGCGCCGTGTCTTCGGCGCACATCGGGTACGCGTCGAACTCGCCGTCGACACCGTTGCGCCGGATGAGCTGAGGCAACGGCGCAGACATGCCCGTGAGCGCCGCCTCATACGCAGAGTCGACCATCAGCGCCTTGGGCGCAAGTTCGGTCAACAGGTGTTCGAGCGGCGCGCCGATCAGATGCACGTTGATCGGCACCCGCACCATGCCCAGCTGCGCCAGCGCGAAGATCACGTAGAGGTGCTCCGGGTGGCTCGGCAGCATGACCGCGACCCTGTCGCCTCGCACCAGCCCACGGGACTTGAGCAGCGTGGCGACCTGGTCGACCCGGCGCTTCAGCAGGCCAAAGCTGATGCGCTCATTTTGGAAGGTGCAGTAGGTGTCGTCCGGGTGGAGGCGCGCACGGCGGTACAGCAGCGCGCCAATCGTCTCGTCGCCGACGTCGTTCATCGAAACCTGCGCGTGAAGACCGTCCTGAAGCGACATTCCAAATCCAATGCGAAGTGACACATAAATTGCTATTCAATTTCATGAATTGCATAACAATTTGCGAAGCTTCTGGCTTTGTCATGCCTTTGTCAAGATGTGCCGGGTACGTGGTTGTGCGTACGCGGCCGCGCGCTCGCCGGCGCGCCCACGGGGTTCAGCGGTGTCGGGGGCTCAGATCGACGCGTCGCGCGCTGTCTGCTCGAGCTTGGGCAGGATCACCTTGCGCGCCTTGGCCAGGTCGAAGCGGGTGCGCACGGTCGACACGTTGATGGCCGCGACGATGCGGCCGGCGTCCGTGACGGGCACGGACACGGAGATGCCGTCCTCGGCAAAGTTCTTCTCGGTGAGCGAGTGGCCGTCTTTCGCCGCCTTGCGGAAGATGGCAATGACCTCTTCTTCGCTGCGCGAGCCGAAGCGCGCGCGGACCTCCGGCGCCAGGGCGTCGTACATCGCGACCAATTGGGCGGCCGGCGCCTGCGACAGCAGGATCTGGCCCGACGAGGACGTCAACGCCGGAAAGCGGCTGCCGACCGGCAGGTTGACGGCGGTGACGTGGGCGCCGGCGAAGTTCTGCAGCACCACCACGTCGTCACCGTCCAGTTCGACCCATGACACCGTCTCCAGCGTTTCGGCGGCGAGCGCCTGCAGCAAGGGATAGGCGAGCGCCATCTGCGAGCGATGGCGGTGGATGCCGCGCACCAGGCCCAGCAGCTTCAGCGCGGGGAAGTAGCGCTTGGACTCCGCATCCTTGTTGAGATAGCCGAGCTGGTGCAGCGTGTAGACATAGCGCTGCGCCGCGCTGCGCCCCATCTCCGTGCTGTCGGCGATGTCGCCGATCGACAGCGGCGTCGCATGCTCGTTGAACAGCTCGAGCACGCGCATGCCCTTTTCCAGCGAGGCGATGAACAGCCGCGGGTCGGGTTCGTTCTGGCTACCGGGCTGTGTCGAAGACGCCATGGGTCGAGGCAAATGAGAGATTCCTGGAGGGCGTCCGCGGGGCGTCGAGACGGTGGGCGCCGGAGTTTATCGCGTCACGCCACGCTCGGCCGCCGCCAGCGGATCACCAGCTTGCGCAGTTCGCTGTACCAGAGGACCACGCTCGCCATCGCAGCGCACCACAGCCACTGGCCGAGCGAGAGCGGCGCGGTGCCGAACGCCAGGTTGAGGAACCCGAGGTGAACGACTGCCACCTGCAGCGCCACCGACAGCCCAATGGCCGCCCAAAGCCAGCGGTTGACGAACAGGTGCGAGAAAGCACTGCGGCTGTCGGAGCGCGCGTTGAAGCAGTTGAAGAGCTGCGCCAGCACCAGCGTCGTGAAGCCGGCCGTGCGGGCCGTATCTAGGTCATGGTGCCCTTCGACCATGCCGCCCGGCAGGAAGATGTCGATGGTCAGCAGCGTCGTCAGCGCCATCACCAGGCCCACCTGGAGCACGCCCGACCACATGCGCAGGTCGATCACGCGCTCGCTGCGGCCGCGCGGGCTGCGGGCCATCACGTCGTCCGTCGGTGGGTCAACACCCATGGCGAGCGCCGGCCCGGAATCGGTGACGAGGTTGATCCAGAGGATCTGCGTCGCGAGCAGCGGCAGCACCACGGCCCCTTCCGCGCCGACCAGCCCCAGCAGGCCGGCGCCGACGACGCCCAGGAACACCGTGAGCACCTCCCCCATGTTGGACGAGAGCAGGTAGCGCAGGGCCTTGCGGATGCTGTCGAAGATGCCGCGCCCTTCGCGCACGGCCGCGACGATGGTGGCGAAGTTGTCGTCCACCAGGATCATCCGCGCCGCCTCGCGCGTCACCTCGGTGCCGGTGATGCCCATGGCGACGCCGATGTCGGCCGCCTTCAACGCCGGCGCATCGTTGACGCCGTCGCCGGTCATGGCGACGACGCTGCCGTCGGCCTGCAGCGCGGCCACGATGCGCAGCTTGTGCGCTGGCGCCACGCGCGCGAAGACGGCGGTGCGGCGCACGGCCTCTGCGAAGGCGGCGGCGTCCAGCGTGTCCAGCTCCAGCCCGGTGAGCGCCATCGCGCCGGGCGCCACGATGCCGAGATCCGCCGCGATGCGGGCCGCCGTGCGCGGATGGTCGCCGGTGATCATGATCACCCGGATGCCGGCGCGCTGCGCCTCCCGGATCGCCACGGCCGCCTCCGCGCGGGGCGGATCGATGATGCCCACCGTGCCGACGAAGATCAGCGCGTGTTCGAGTCCCTCGGGTGCGTTCGTCGCCGATGCCTGCTCCTGCGCCGTCAGGGGCCGGTAGGCCACGGCCAGCGTGCGCAGGGCGGCATCGGACAACGCATCGACATCCGCCGCGATCCGTGCGCGCATCGCAGCGTCGAGCGCCACCACCGCCATGCCGACCCGCACCCGGGTGCAGCGCGCCAGCAGCACGTCGGGCGCGCCTTTGGTGATGAGCACGGCCTGGTCGCCGTGTTCGTGATCGCGCTCGATCGTCGACATCATCTTGCGCTCGGAGGTGAACGGGATCTCTGCCATGCGCGCGAAGCGCTGCACCCGGCGCGGGGTGAGCCCCATCTTGCGTTCGGCCACGAGGAACGCCGCTTCGGTCGGGTCGCCATGAATCGACCAGGCACCGTCCGTGCCTTGGTGCAACTGCGCATCACCGGCCAGACTGCCGCCGGCGAGCACCACGGTCTGCTCGTCGCGCAACGGCCCGGCCAGCAGCTCGGCGCCGTCGTGCTCGACCCGCCCCGTCGGCGCATAGCCCGCGCCGGTGATGCGGGTGCTGCCAGAGGCGGTCACCACGCGTTCGATGGTCATTTCCGCCCGCGTCAACGTGCCGGTCTTGTCGGTGCAGATGACCGATGCGGCGCCCAGCGTCTCGACCGACGACAGGTTCTTGACGATGGCGTTGTGCCTGGCCATGCGCTGCACGCCCATCGCCAGCACCACCGACAGGATCGCCGGCAAGCCTTCGGGCACCGCCGCCACCGCGAGCGATACGCCTAGCAGCAGCACGGCCACCACGTCCGCCGCCGTGCGGATGTCGGAGATCAGCAGAATCGTCGCCACCACCACCGCGGCGATCACCACCACCGCAATACCCAGCATGCGCCCGATGCGCGCCACCTCGATACTGAGCGGTGTCGGCGCTTCGACGGTGGCGTCCAGCATCCCGGCGATCGCGCCCATCTCGGTGTGCATGCCGGTGGCGGTGACGACGGCGCGGCCGGTGCCCTGGGCGATGGCCGTGCCCTTGAACACCATGTCGAGCCGGTCGCCGAGCGGTGCCGGCGCGGCAAGCGTCGTGGCGTCCTTCAGCACGGCGTCGCTCTCGCCCGTCAGCGATGCCTCGAGCACCCGCAACGACGACGCCTGCAGCAGCCGGGCATCGGCACCGACGGCATCGCCTTCGCCGAGCACCAGGAGGTCGCCCGGCACCAGCTCGGCGCTCGGAACGCGCAGCGACACGCCATCGCGCACGACGGCCGATGTGACCGCCGTCATGCGGGCCAGCGCGGCAACCGCGTCCGCAGCCTTGGTTTGCTGGACGAAGCCGAGCACGCCGTTGAGCACAACAACGACCGCGATCACCAGCGCATCCAGCGGCCAACCGGCGAAGCCTTCGATGGCCCAAGCGCCCAGCGCTATGCCGATGGCGGCCAGCAGCAGGTAGATCAACGGGTCCTGAAACTGCGCCAGGAGGCGCCGCCAGGTCGCCACGGCGGGCACGCCGCGCAGTTCGTTGTGCCCGTGCTCGATCAGGCGCTGCGCGGCCTCCTGCGCGGTCAATCCACGCTCGGCATCGGCATCGAGCGCCTGCAGCACCTGATCGGCTGCCTGCACCGACGGATCGCCGATGGCGCGAGGGCCCTGCGCGTCGCTCATGCGCGCGTCAGCACCGCAGACAGGGGGCGCCGCAAGGATCGGGGCATCTCCGCGCCGCGGCCGAAGCGCACCACGAGATCCGGGCGCCGATCGCCCACTCCCAAGTCGTGTGCCAACCGAGACCGCACGCTGGCGACCTCCACCGGCTGATTGAGGAAAGCGTTGCGGATGCCGAGCGCCGTCGCCTGCAACGCAAAGCGCTGGTAGCAGCGACCGACCTCCACCCAGTGCGCCGGGTCGTTGCGCTCGGCAACGAACACGGCGATGCCCGCCGAACTGCGAATCTGCTTTGCGTACTTGTCGTTCTCGCTCTTGGCGGTGAAGAAGGCGGAGAAGAGCCGTTCGCCCAGCCAGCGCGGCACGGACGGATTGCCGGATGCACCCGTGAACAAGCCGTCGCCCATGCGGACCGCCTCCATGTCGTCGAAGCGAATCCAGCGCTTGAGCTCATCGACGAATGCCGGGTCGGCCATCTGCAGAGTATTGGCCGCAACGACATGGGCGAGGACCTTCTCCATCGCATCCTTGTCACTGAGGATCAGCAGTTGGACGCCGCGGCCGGTGCCGGCCCGCTCCAGCAGCATCAACGCGTCGGCCGACACGGGCCGGCCGTCGAATTCACCCCGCGTGCATTGCCGGTCGAAGATGGCGGTGAACAGGTCGGACGCGACCGCACGGGTCGGCTCGAGCTGTACCCTCAGCGCGCCGCCGGCCGCGGGATCGAAGGTCGCCTCGGCCCTCAGCCCATGCGCCAGCGCAGCCTGCACGAGGTTCTCCGTGGCGCAACCGAGCGAGACGAAAAGATGGTGGTCGTCCGGATCGACGGCCGGGCATCGGCGCGACAGATCGGGCAGCACGGAGATGGCGTTCTCGTGCAGGACGAACTTCCAGCACTGGGTGTTGTGACTCGACGGCGCCAGCGTGGCGCAACGCACCAACGCCTCCAGAAGCGGTCGGTGAACCGTCGAACCGGGCACCTCCGGACGCCAGGTTTCCTGGACCGCCTCGATGTAGCTGGGTTGACCCGTACCGAAGGAACATCCGCTCAGGGCCAGCGGCGCCATGGCGGCCGCACTGTAGGTCGCAAAGTGCCGCCGGTCGACGGCGGTCATGTCCTGCTTTCGTGCATCGGTGCGGGCGCTACCGCGAGGGACACCGTGGGGGCTGCGTTTCCACCGTGCTGCAGCGTCCAGTAGCCTCCCCTGCGCGCCATCAACGCGGCATGGGTGCCGGTCTCGCGCACATTGCCCGCCTCCATGTAGACGATCAGGTCCGCATCGCGGATGGTGGAGAGTCGATGCGCGATCACGAAGCTCGTGCGGCCCTGGCGCAGCTCGGACATCGCCTGTTGAATCAGCATCTCGGTGCGGGTGTCGACTGAACTCGTCGCCTCGTCAAGAATCAGAATGGGCGTGTCCAGCAGGAAGGCGCGGGCAATGGTCATGAGCTGGCGCTGGCCCTGCGACAGCGCGGCGCCGGCGTTTTCCAGCACCGTGTCGTAGCCCTTGGGCAGCGTCCGCACGAAGTCGTCGACGTGGCAGCGTTGTGCGGCGGCGATCACTTCCTCGCGGCTGCTTTCCGGGCGGCCATAAGCCAGGTTGTCGTGGACCGTGCCGGTGAACAACCAAGTGTCCTGCAGCACCATGGCGATCACGCTGCGCAGCGCCGAGCGCGAGATGTCCCGGATGTCGGTGCCGTCGAGCCGGATCGTGCCTGCATCGATCTCGTAGAACCGCATCAGCAGGTTGACCAGCGTGGTCTTGCCGGCACCGGTCGGGCCGACGATGGCGATCGTCTGGCCGGGCTGGGCTTCGAGGCTCACGTCTTCGAACAAGGGCCGATCGGCTTGATAGCGGAAACGGACGTGATCGAAAACGACGTGGCCGGAAACCACGCGCTTTGGCTGCCCTTCGGTGGCTTCGTCCAACGGCAACTCCGGCGCGTCGAGCAGCGCGAAGACCCGCTCCGCCGAAGCCAGCGCAGACTGGACCTGCGCCACCATGCTGCCCAACTGGGAGACGGGCTGCCCGATTTGCCGGATGTACTGGATGAAAGCCTGCAGCTCGCCCAGCGACAGCCCACCGGCCAGCACGCGGAAGGCGCCCGCGACCACCACCGCGACATAGGCCAGGTTGGTCACGAACATGGTCACGGGCTGGATCAGGCTGGCCAGGATCTGCGCGCTCTGGCTGGCCTTGGTCAGCGCCGCATTCTGCTCGGCGAAGCGCGCCTCGATCCGGCTGCGCGCGCCGAACACCCTGATCAAGGTCTGGCCGGTGAAGCTCTCCTCCACCGTCGCGTTCACATGCCCTGTTTCGCGCCATTGGGCAGCGAACTGCGGCCCGGACGCGCGCGTGAGCAGCCGCGTCAGCACCAGCGAGATGACGATGGCCGTGATCGAGACGATGGCCAGCGGCAAGGAGAGCACGAACATCATCGCCAGCACGCCCAGGATCGTCAGCAGCATCAGCAGGACTTGGCTGGCGACCTGCTGCAGATTCTGGATCACGTTGTCGATGTCGTTGGTGAAGCGGGACAGCACCTCGCCACGCAGCTGCGCGTCGAACCAGCTCAGGGGCACACGCGACAGCTTCGCCTGCGCGCGGCCCCGCAAATCGCGGCCCAGCTTCTGCACCAGTTCGTTGACCAGCCAGGCCTGCGCCAGGTTGAGCAAGGAGGCGACCAGGTAGATCGCCGCGACGATCAGCAGCTGGCGCACCAGCGCGGCCATGCGGAAGCCATCGCTGACCAGCAGGTCCGTGGCCTTGCCGAGCTGCCAGGGCCCGATCGTGCTGGCCACCACGCTGCCGATGCTCAGCAGCACCGTGGCGATGAGCACCGGCCGGCTGGCGCCCAGGGCCTGCCAGATCGCGAGCGCCGTCTTGCGGGTGTCCTTCGGCTTTTCGCCGCCCAGCGCTGCGCCTGGGTTGCCGATCTTGTTCATGCCGCACCTTCCGCCACAGCCTGCTGCGAACGCACGATGTCGGCATAGACCGGGCAAGCGGTCAGCAAGGCCTGATGCGGGCCCAGGCCGACGATCTTGCCGCGGTCCAGCACCAAGATGCGGTCGGCATCCTGGATCGATGCCACGCGCTGGCTGACGGTCACCGTGGCCGCATGCGCGGTGGCGTGGCGAAGCGCGGCCCGCAACCGCGCATCAGTGGCCTGATCAAGCGCCGAGAAGCTGTCGTCAAAGAGGTAGAGATCGGCGTCGCAGACCAGCGCCCTGGCGATGGCCAGCCGCTGCCGCTGCCCACCGGAGAAATTCGTCCCGCCCTGGGCCACGGGCGCCGCCAGTTGCCCAGGCAGCGCGCGGATGAAATCGGCGGCCTGCGCAACCTCGAGGGCGCGCCAGAGCGCGGCATCGTCAGCCTGTGGGTTGCCGAGCCGCAGGCTGTCCGCCACGGTACCCGAGAACAGATAGGTCTTTTGCGGCACGTAGCCGATGCGCCCGTTCAGCGCCTCGGGCGCAATCTGCCGCAGGTCGACGCCGCCGAGCAACACGCGACCCGTGCTCGGATCGTCCAGCCGGGCGATGAGGTTGACGATGGTGGTTTTGCCCGAGCCCGTGGCGCCGATGATGCCCAGCACCTCCCCGGGGGCCAGCGCGAAGTCGATGTTCTCGAGGACCAGGGCTTGCGCCCCTGGATAGCCAAAGCTCACCGCCTCAAAGCGCAAAAGCAGCCCGGCCCCTTTGTCTGGCAGCGCCTGCGGATGGGCGGGCGGCCCCACCGTGATCG
>CALRYR010000127.1:0-9319 GCA_943372425.1 Variovorax sp. YR752
AAGACCCTCAACGTGGCCACTGTCGGCTGCGTCGAAAGGTCACCATGCAAGCCAGTCCGAACGCCGGTTCCATGCCAGCGATGACCTATGTGGGCATCGGCCAGATCAAGCCGCTGGGCGCCCGCATCGATGTGCCCGAAGCCGGAGGCGGCTGCGGCACCTCCGGTGGCGAGGGCAAGGCCAGTTGCGGCACGTCGGGCGGCCCCGACGACATGCCGCAGGAGATCTGGGACAAGGTCAAGAACCATCCCTGCTATTCCGAGGAGGCGCATCACCACTACGCGCGCATGCACGTGGCCGTTGCGCCGGCCTGCAACATCCAGTGCAACTACTGCAATCGCAAGTACGACTGCAGCAACGAGTCGCGCCCCGGCGTGGTCTCGCAGAAGCTCACGCCCGAACAGGCGGTGAAGAAGGTCGTCGCCGTCGCCAGCGAGATTCCGCAGATGACGGTGCTGGGCATCGCCGGTCCCGGCGATTCTCTCGCCAGCCCGAAGAAGACCTTCGACACCTTCCGCATGCTGCAGGAGCAGGCACCCGACATCAAGCTGTGCCTGTCGACCAACGGCCTGGCGCTGCCCGACCTGGTCGACGAGATCTGCAAGTACAACATCGACCACGTCACGATCACCATCAACATGGTGGACCCGGAGGTCGGCGCCAAGATCTATCCGTGGATCTTCTGGGAGCACAAGCGCCTGACGGGCGTGGAGGCCGCGACCATCCTGCACCGCCAGCAGATGAAGGGGCTGGAGATGCTCACCGCGCGCGGCGTGCTCACCAAAATCAACTCGGTGCTCATCCCCGGCATCAACGACGAGCACCTGATCGAGGTGAACCGCGAGGTGAAGAAGCGCGGCGCCTTCCTGCACAACATCATGCCGCTGATCTCCGAGGCCGAGCACGGCACGGTGTTCGGGCTGACCGGCCAGCGCGGCCCGAGCGCGCAGGAACTCAAGGCCGTGCAGGACGCCTGCATGGGTGGTGCGAACCTGATGCGCCACTGCCGCCAGTGCCGCGCCGACGCGGTCGGCCTGCTCGGCGAAGACCGCAGCGAGGAGTTCACGCTCGACAAGATCGAACAGATGGAAGTGGTCTATGACCTGGACCGCCGCAAGAGCTACCAGGACAAGGTCGAGGTCGAGCGCCAGGCTCAGTTTGCCGCCAAGCGCGAGGCACTGGCCGAGGCCGCCGCACTCGATGTGGCCGATGACCTGAAGGTGCTGGTCGCGGTCGCCACCAAGGGCGGCGGGCGCGTCAACGAACACTTCGGCCACGTCACCGAGTTCCAGATCTTCGAAGTCTCGGCGGGCGAGGCCATGTTCGTCGGCCATCGCCGTGTCGACCTGTACTGCCAGGGTGGCTTCGGCGACGACGAGCAGCTGCCGTCGGTGGTGCGTGCCATCAACGATTGCCACGCGGTGCTGGTCGCCAAGATCGGTGCCTGCCCGAAGGACGAACTCGCCGCCGCTGGCATCGAGCCGGTTGACCAATACGTCGGCGAGTTCATCGAGAAGGCGGCGCTGGCCTGGTTCAACGACTACCGCGCCCGCATCGCCAGCGGCGCCGTGGTGCACCAGGACCGCGGCGACGCGCAGATCCGCCAGGGCGCCTACACGGGCACCGCGGAAGCCGCCTGACCCCCTTCATTTTTTTCGCCATCGCCATCCTCTGAAGGAGAGCCACCATGTCACTGAAGATCATCGCTTCCACCTGCACCGGCTGCTCGGCCTGCGAGCCCGAATGCCCCAACGTCGCCATCCGCGAGAAAGGCGGCACTTTCATCATCGATCCGGCCAAGTGCACCGAATGCATCGGCCATTTCGACGACCCGCAATGCGTCGCGGTGTGCCCGGTCGACGGCTGCATCGTCAAGGTCTGACCCGTTCCCGCCAACTCCACTCCAAGGAAGACATCCATCATGCTGCCCAGCCTCACCGTCACTCCCGCTGCCGAAAAGTTCATGCGCCGAATCGTGCGCTTCTCGGGGCTTCCCGCAGGCGCGGGTTTCCGCCTCGTCGTGAGCGCGGGCGGCTGCTCGGGCTACAACTCGGAGTTCAGCGCTGAAGGCGCCCCCCAGCCCGGCGAGCAGACGCTCGTCGTCAACGGCGACCTGCGCGTGTTCCTGCCGGCCGAAAGCCGCCTGCTGCTCGAAGGCTGCACGATGGATTTCGCCGACACGCCGACGAAGTCCGGCCTGACCTTCGTCAATCCGAACCAGGCGGCCTGTGGCTGCAGCACCGCTGAGACGGCCGCGCCTCCCGGCATGGCCACGATCTCTGTGAGCGCCATCGGCCGCGGCCGGCCGGTTGCACCGGTTCTGGCCTCCTGATCGCACGGCCGCCACGCACGCACCGGACACCGCCATGCATGCGCCCGGCCTGGACTTCGACGATGCAGCGACGGCCTTCGCGGCCTGCGTGATCGGCGGCGGGCTGGACCCGCAAGTCGAAGCGCTCATTGCGCGGGCGGGTGAGTTGCGGCACCTGCCGGCGCAGGCGCTGCCGCTGCTCGAACAGGCCCGTGCCGCAGCGCCGCTGCATCCGGCGCCGCTGATCGCGCTCTATCGCTTCCACTTCTACGGCCACGCGCTGGCCGAAGCCCGCGACGCGGGCGAAGACGCATTGGCCGTCGCGCGCACGGCGCTGGGGCCGGACTTCGGCGACGTTCCACCGACCGACGAGGTGGCGCGGGACGACGCGGCGGTGCGCTTCTACCTCTTCACGCTCAAGGGCCTGGCCTATCTGAACCTGCGCTTGGGCGCGCGCGACGAGGCGCGCCTCATGCTCGGCGAGTTGCGCCGTCTCGACCCGCAGGATCACGTGGGCGGTGCGCTGTTGGCCCAGGTGCTGGCGCGCCGCGAAGAAGACGGCGGCGAGAACTTCGATGGCGATGCGCCGCCAATGGCGCCGTCGGCCCGCGGCTGGCAGGGATGCCCGCGATGAGCGCTGCCGAGCTCGCACCGCGCACGCGCGCACCGGCCGGTGATATCCCCGCGCTGCACTGGCAGGGCGGTCCGGTCGATTGCGCCGCGTGCACCTATGCCCACCTGCGCGCATTGCAGGGCGAGCTGGGCTGCGAGCCCGGCCATGCCTGCATGCAGGATGTCTATGCGCGCCGCATCGACCGCTTTTTCCGCTGGCACCCGCAGTTCGGCGATGCACAACTCGCGCATCCGTACTTCGAGGTGCGGGCCATCGCGGCGCGGCATGCCAGCGTGTTCCGATTGATGGCGCTCATCGACGACCCCGACGAAACGGTGCGCCTGCAGATCGCGCTGCGCCTGCCGCTGGGCCAGCTCGGCAAGCTGGTCGGCGATCCGCATCGCGAGGTCCGCATCCGCGTGGCGCAGCGTGCCGACGCGGCCCTGCTCGCGCCAATGCGCCGCGACCCGGACTACGGTGTGCGCGAACTCGTGGCGCGCCGCCTGCCGCTGGCGATCCTGCCGACCATGGCCGACGACCCCGACCGTGCGGTCCGCATGCGCGTGGCGCAGCGCCTGGAGATGCCGGCGCTGCTGCGCATGGCGGGTGATGCCGAGCCCGAGGTGCGGCGCATCGTCGCCGAACGCCTGCCCGCCGCGCTGCTGTCGCGCCTGGCCGCCGACACCGACTGGCGCGTGCGCTGGGAGGTCGCGCAGCGTGCCGATGCCGCCGTGCTGGCGCAACTGAAGGACGACGAGGACCCGGAGGTGCGCCGCGCCGTGTGCGAACGCTGCCTCCACGTCGAAGGAGCGACGCATGGCTGACATCAACCGCGACGACGACGTCATCGAACTGGCCTTTCCGCCGCGCTTCGCCTACGGCGAGCGGGTGATCGCGCGCTCGGTCATCCGCAACGACGGCACCTACAACGGGCGGGACATCGGCGAGGTGCTGGTGAACAAGGGCGAGATCGGCTACGTCACCAACATCAACACCTTCCTGCAGCAGTTCTACATCTACGCGGTTGATTTCGTCGACTCCGGCCACCGCGTCGGCATGCGCGCTAAGGAACTCTGCACGCTGGACAACCTGCCCGAGGACGTGCTGGCGCAGTTGGGCGACAGGGCCTCGGCCTTGCGTGCCCTTGGCTCGTCGGCCAACTCCGCATCCACGGCCCCCGCATCTGGAGACGCTTCATGACCGCACCTGTCGACACGCTGGCGAACGCCGCAGCCCTGAACGCGCTGGCACTGCACGAGCCGCGCGCGGCGCTCTACGCCTGGGGCCAGCGCGTGATCGCACTGGACGACCTCGTCAACGACGGCAGCTACCCCGAGCGTGCCGACGATGCGGTGCTCGCCACGCAAGGCGCCGTGGGCGAGATCGTGAATGTCGGCCATTCAACCGAACTGAACGAGCCGGTCTACCTGGTCGAGTTCGCCGGTTGCGTGATCGGCTGCTTCGAAGACGAGATCGCACCTGCGCCGGTCGGTCTGTTGCCCGAGACGGACGAGGGGCAAGGGGGATGAGCGCCGCTGTGGCCGCCACGGCTGGCCCCGTGGTCGTCGACCTGATGCAGCGCCGCCTGGAGCGCGCGTTGCAGCAGCGCACCCGCTACCGCTACGTGCGCCCGCGCGTGCTGCGCGAGGGCGATGCTTTTCGCATCGAGAGCCCGTGCTGCTCGCGCAACGTCGATACCGAGGGCGGCGTGATCGACATCGCGCTGCTCGCGCCTGGGGCGCCGCGCCTTTCGCGCAGCCAGCCGGGCCGCACGGTACAGAGCTGGCGCCTGTTCGCACGCGACCACGCGGCCGGCGCCTGGATCGCGCAGGACGAGAGCGATGAACTGGGCGAGCTGATGGATGTGTTGTGCGTGGACGCGCAGCGTATCTACTGGCCCTGAACCACACACCGGCCCGGCCATGCTGTACCTCGACCACAACGCAACCACGGCGCCCGCTCCGGCGGTGCTGGCGGCCATGCTGCCGGTGTTCTCCGACGTCTGGGCCAACCCGTCGTCGCAGCATGCGCCGGGGCAGGCCGCGAAGCGGGCGCTGGGCGCGGCGCGGAGCACAGTCGCACGCGCGCTCGGCTGCAAGCCGGCCGAAGTGATCTTCACCAGCGGCGCCACCGAATCGAACCACATGGCCGTGCGCGGCCTGCGCGATGCGGCGCCGGTCGGGCGTCGCCGCGTGGTGTTCGGCAGCGTCGAGCATGCGGGCCATCTCAAGCTGGCGCGTGCGCTGTCGGATGCGGGCACGCCGGTGAGCTATCTGCCGGTGCGCGCCGACGGCACGCTCGACCTGAAAGCGGCCGGCGAGATGATCGACCCCGACGTGGCGCTGGTGTCGCTCATGGCCGCCAACAACGAGACCGGCGTGTGCATGCCGGTCGCCGAGGTGGCAGCGCTGGCGCATGCCGCCGGAGCGCCGTTGCACGTCGACGCGACCCAGTTCATCGGCAAGCTGCCTTTCGACTTCGCGCGCTTCGGTGCCGATGCGGTCTCGCTGTCGGCCCACAAGTTCCACGGGCCGAAGGGTGTGGGCGCCTTGCTGCTGCGCCAGGGCGTGCCCTGGGCGCCGCAGACGCGCGGCAGCCAGGAGCGCGCGCGCCGCGGCGGCACAGAGAACCTGCCGGGCATCGTCGGCCTGGCCGCGGCGCTGGACGCACTCGGCAGCGCGAGCGCCATGGCGGCCGAGGCCGAGCGCCTGGCAGCCCTGCGCGACGCGCTGGAGCGCGGCCTGGCGCAGGCGCTGCCGGGGCTGCACGTCTGGTCGCAGCACGCACCGCGCCTGCCCGGCACCAGCTACCTGCGCATCGGCGACTTGCCTGCGGAGGTCGTGCTCAACCGGCTCGAACGCCTGGGCATCGCCGCCTCGTCGGGTGCGGCCTGTTCGTCGGGCGGCAGCGAACCTTCGCACGTGCTCGGCGCAATGGGTGTGCCGAGCGACCGAGCCCTGTGCGCCGTGCGCCTGTCGCTCGGCCGAACGACCACGGCGGAGGACGTGGACTTCGTGGTGGCCATGCTGCCGCCGCTGCTCATGTCCTGTTCTTCCTTTTCCCCACCTCCGGAGCCGACGATGAAAGTGATGATTCGCAAAGACAGCAAGGGCGCGCTGACCGCCTACGTGCCCCGGAAGGACCTCGAGGAGCCGATCGTCTCGATGGCCGAGCCCGGCATGTGGGGCGGCCTGGTCACGCTGGGCAACGGCTGGCAGCTGGAGCTGCCGGCCATGGCCGTCGACACGCGGCTGCCGGTCACCGTCGAAGCCCGCCGCGTCGCCACCGCCGGCGACGATGACTGAACCGGAGCCGCTGCCATGGCACTGACATCCCAACATCTGCGAACTGCTGGCGAGATGGTCGGCGCGGCGACCACGTTGCGCGAAGCGGCCGAACGCTGGCGCGCGCTGCACCCCGAGGTGCGCACCGTGCTGGTCGATGCGTTCGACATGCGCGACGAAACGCCCGCGCTGCGACTGGGCGCGCGCAACGTCTACATGGCGGCGACCAATGGTCACTGCTGGCATGTGACGCAGCAGCCCGAGGATGCGAGCGCGTTGATCCTCACGCAGGACGCGCCATGATCGACATCGAAGTCATCGGCCTGGCCGAGCCCGAATGCGGCGAGCGCGAGATCGAACTGGTCAACGCCGTGCTGCAGTCCGCGCGCTGGAGTGACGGGCCGATGCGCGAATCCTTCGAGCGCGCCTTCGCCGGCTGGGCCGGCCGCGCGCATGCGGTGGCCGTGGGCAGTGGCACGCTGGGCACCTGGATCGCGCTGCGTGCGCTGGGCATCGGCCCTGGCGATGAGGTGGTGTGCGCCGCCCACACCTGGCACCAGGTGGCGCAGGCCATCACGCTGGCTGGCGCCACGCCGGTGTTCGCGGACATCGACTACTGGAGCGGCTGCCTGAGCGCCGAGAAGGCGGCATTGAAGATCGGCCCGGCGACGCGCGCCATCCTGGCCGGCAACACCAACGGCCATCCCGCGGCCTGGGGCCCGCTGCGCGCGCTGGCCGATGCGCATGGCATCAAGCTCATCGAAGACAGCACCGAAGCACTGGGCTCGCGCTACAGGGGCCGCACCGTCGGCAGCTTCGGCGACGTGGCGGTCTTCGACTTCTCGCAGCCCTCGGCCCTGTGCACGGGGGAGGGCGGCATGCTGGTGACCGACGACGAGGAGTTGGCGCACGAGATGCGCTACCTGCGCCAGCGTCGGCTGTCGGACCGCAGTTCGCTGTCGGTCGGCTCGCGCGTGCCGCTGCAGGCCGGCATGAGCGAGCTGACCGCCGCGTTGGGCCTGGCGCAGCTGTCGGAGCTCGACGAGCGGCTGGCGCTGCGCAAGCAGGTCGAGGGCTGGTACCACGGGGAGATGCAGAGCTTCGAAGGCATCAAGCCACCGTACCTGGGCGACGACGTGGACGAGGTGCACTGGATGCTCTACGTCGTGCACCTGGGCAAGCGCTTCGGCCAGAGCGCGCGTACCCAGATGATCGACGACCTGCGAGCCTGCGGCATCGAGACCGCAGCCTACAGCCACCCGCTGCACCGCCAGTTCTTCTACATGAACACGGGCGATGCGATCGGCCGCAAGCGCGGGCTGTTGCCGGACACCGACCGCATCGGCGACCGCGCGCTGGCGCTGCCGCTGCACACGCAGCTCGATGCCGACCAGGTCCGGTACATCGTCAAGACACTGAAAGACACGGCCACGAACGTGGGTGCCGGCGCCGCAATCTATTGATGACCACCGAGGATTCCTCCATGACCGATCTGATCCGCGACATCGCCCATCGCCTCGATGCCGGCACCGTCATTCCCTACCTCGGCCCCGACATGCTGTCGCTCTGCGCCGAGCCGAAGGTGCCGGGTACCCCGACCGCACTGGCAGAGATGATGACCACCAAGGTCAGCGTGCCGCACAAGATCCGCAAGCGGCTCACGCAGGCGGCGCAGTTCATCGAAAACTTCAAGCACCGCAAGTCGGTGGTGCACCTGATGAACGAGGCCTTCGCCGAGACGCCCGCGCCGTCGGCGCTGCAGCTGGCGCTGGCAGGCAGCGGGGCCGGCCTGTGGGTCGACACCTGGTACGACGACAGCTTTGCCGCCGCACTGGCGCAGGTGCGGCCGCAGGGCGGCTGGGTGCAGATCCAGGGCCTGTCGCAATCCGAACATTTCGGTCAGTGGACTGGCGTCTACGGCGACGACGGCGAGTTCCAGGCGGAACTGCCGGCCGATGCAGGTGCCATCCTCTACAAGCCCGTCGGCAGCCACGCGCCGGCCGGTAACTACCTCGTGTCGGACAGTGACTATGTCGAGGTGTTGACCGAGATCGACATCCAGACGCCCATCCCGGCGGCGGTGCAGGCCTGGCGCAGCGGCCGCAGCTTCCTGTTCATCGGCTGCCGCTTCGACGACCAGCTCACCCGCAGCTTCGCGCGCCAGATCATGAAGCGCTCGTCGGCGCTGCACTGGGCCGTGCTGCCCCACGAGCCCACGCGCATGGAAGCGCGCTTTCTCGAGGAGCAGGGCATCGTGCGCATCCCGATGCCGCTGGCGCAGTTCGCCGACGAATTGACCGAAGCGCTGCAGGGCGCAATCGCCGCCTGACGCCGCCCACCCCATTCCTTTCAACCCCCCACTGCGAGACAGCCATGACCTCTACCACCGCCACCAAGATCACCCTGACCGTCATGCCCGCGGGCACGGCCTACGAAGCCGAGTCCGGCATCACCCTGCTCGAGGCCTTGAGCCGCAACGGCGTGATGAAACATGAATGCGACAACGGCGGCAAGGTCTGCCTCAACCTCTGCCATGTCTCCGTGCTCGAAGGGCGCAAGAGCCTGTCGAAAGTGCAGCGCACCGAGAACGAACGGCTCGACCAGATCGTCGGCGTCGGCTCCAAGTCGCGCCTGGCCTGCCAGGCGGTGCTGGGCGAAGAAGCGGTCACCATCGAGCTGCCGACGCTGTAGCCATGACGGGCACCGTCGTGCCGATGCAGGTTGACGTGGCGATCGTCGGTGCCGGCCTGTGCGGGCTGGCGCTGGCGCGGACGTTGACGCAGCGCGGCGTCTCCGTGCGTGTGCTGGAGGCGCGTTCGCGCATGGGCGGCCGCGTTCTGACGCAACGCTGTGCCGATACCGGCCAGGCGCTCGACCTCGGGCCGGCCTGGTTCTGGCCCGACACCGAGCCGCGCATCGCGGCGCTGCTCGACGCGCTCGGCTTGGCCAGCCGGCCGCAGCACGACCCCGGCGACGCGCTGTGGCTGACCGACCCGAACCGCGCACCCGACCGCCGCCTCGAGCCCGGCGGCGTGCATGCCGGTGCCCACCGCATCGACGGCGGAACAGACCGATTGGCCACGGCGCTGGCGGCCGGACTGCCGGACGGTT
>CALRYR010000128.1:0-9213 GCA_943372425.1 Variovorax sp. YR752
GCGATCGACAGCACCGTCGCCAAGACGAAGGCGGCCGACGCACCGGCCCATGCCACCAGCGCGCCACCGATCGCCGGCCCGCCGGCGTAGGCTGCGCTGCGCGCGAGTTCGAGCCGCCCGTTGGCCTGCGCCAGCGCGGAACGCGGCACCAGCGCGGGCACGAGCGCAGGCGCCGCGACGCTGAAGGCGACCGTGCCCACCGCGCCGAGGAAGCCCAGCACCGCGAGCCCGCCGATCGACAGCCAACCCGTGGACACCGCCGCGAGCAGCCCCAGCAGCGAGGCCGCGCGCAGCAACTCCGCGCCCACCATGAGCCGGCGCCGCGGCAGCCGGTCGGCCATCCAGCCCAACGGCAGCGACAGCAACAGGAAGGGCAGCGTCTGCAGCGCCGCGAGCAGCCCGATTTCGCCGGGACCGGCGCCGAGCAGCAGCACGGCGACGAGCGGGACGGCGGCCAGGCTCAGTTGCTCGGCCGATTGCGCGGCCAGGTTGGCGCCGGTGAGGGCGGCGAAGGAATGGGGAGCGGATGAACTCATGGCGACGCTGACGAGGAAACCCCGATGATCGAGGGTCAGGTGCCGCGACGCTGGCCGTTTGCGGACATGCCACTGCCGCCGATCCATAGCCACGCACTCGCCGCACTCAGCAACGCCAGCACCGCACTGATCCCCATCACCCACCGAAACCCCGCAACGAAGGCCTGTTGCACCGCCGCCTTCACGGCCTGCGCACTGGCAGCGTCGATGCCCGCAGGTGCCTCGGCCGCGGCAAGCCGGCTGCGCTGCTCGACCAGATGCGCGACAAGCTCGGGCGGCGCCTGCATCTCGCGCAGGCTCGCCGCCAGACTGGCATCGAAGGCGGCGGCCATCACGAGCCCGAACACGGCCACCGCCAGCACGGCCGCCGTGCGCGACACCGCGTTGTTCACGCCCGAGGCGATGCCCGCCAGGTCGGGCCCGACCGCGTTCATCACGGTGGTGGTGAGCGGCGCGACGGTGATCGTCATGCCGATGCCCAGCACCACCACGGCGGGGAAGAAGGCCGTCCAGTAGTTCGCGTCGATGCCCGGCAGTGCGAACAGCGCGAAGCCGACACCCGCGATCGTCGGCCCGACGACCAGCGGCAGACGCGGGCCGAAGCGGTCGACCAGTTGCCCGGCCTTGGCGGAGAACAGGAACATGATGACGATGAAGGGCAGCAGCGCCGCGCCGGCCACGGTGGCGGAGTAGCCCTGCACCTGGATCAGGTTGAGCGGGAAGAAGTACAGGCCGCCGCCGAGCGCCGCATAGAGCAGCAGCGTGAGCACGTTGGCACCGCCGAAGTTGCGGCGCGCGAACAGGTCGAGCGGCAGCATCGGCGCCCGGGCGCGCGACTCGATCCACACGAACGCAGCACTGGCCGCGACGCCGACGAGCAACGCCGCGATCACCGCCGGCGCATGCCATTGCTGCACGGGCGCCTCGATGAAGGCGTAGACGATGCCGCCCAGGCCGACCGTCGCGAGCACCGCGCCCCATACGTCGAGCCCGCTTGCCGACGGGCTGCGGCTTTCGGGCACGCGGCGCCACACCACCCACAGCACCACCGCCGCCATCGGCACGTTGATGAGGAAGGCCCAGGTCCACGAATACTGGTCGACCAGCCAGCCGCCGATGACCGGGCCGATGGCGGCCGTGATGCCGCTCGCGCCCGACCAGGTGCCGATCGCCTTGCCGCGCTCGCCCTCGGGGAAGGACGCGCTGATGAGCGCAAGGCTGCCCGGCACCAGCAAGGCCGCGCCGATGCCCTGTACGGCGCGCGCGGCGATCAGCTGCTGCACCGTGGCCGACGCGGCACACGCCGCCGATGCGACGGCGAACAGCGCGACGCCGATGGCGAAGATGCGGCGCCGTCCGAAGTGGTCGCCCAGTGAACCGCCGACCAGCAGCAGCGCCGCAAGGAACAATGCATACGACTCCACCACCCACTGCGCCTGGAAGGCGTCGGCGTGCAGGTCGCGCTGGATGGCCGGCAGCGCGACGTTGACCACGGTGCCGTCGATGAAGGCCATGCTCGAGCCGAGAATAGCGGCGAGCAAGATGCCGCGCTTGGCCGCGGCTGAACAGGGCGCGACGACATTGCCGCCGCTGCGGATCGCTGCGTCGTCGCAGGGTGGCTTTCCGATCTGGGTCATGGGGCTCCTGTATGCGTTCGCCACTGTCGTGGGAAGCGCGGAGCCCGTCAATCGCTCGAGGGACCCACCACCAGGGCCTGGACCGCCGTCGCCTCGATCTCGACCAGCATGCCGTCCAACGCCAGCCGGGGTACCGGGATCAGCGTGCAGGCCGGTGCCGGCTCGTCGCCCCAGGCCCGAGCGACTGCACGGCTGAGCAAGGCGAGACGCGACTCGTCGTGGTCGACCACCAGCACCACCAACCGGACCACGTGGACCAGCGCTGCGCCGGCACTGGCGAGCGCCGTGCGCAGGTTGGCGAGTGCCTGATCCAGCTGGGCTTCGAAACCGTCGCGCAACGCCCCGCGCGCGTCCTCGCCGCCCTGCCCCGCCAGGTAGATCAGACGTGCGGGCGACCGGGCGACGGCCACGTGCGAATAGCCATTCGGGCGCGGGTCGACGAGCCGCGGCGGGTTGATGAAGAACGGCAACGGTGCCGGCGTGTGCAGGGGAGTGGAGAAGAAGGCCATGACGAGTGCGATGCGATGAAGAAGCGTTAGTATCAAATCTCAACCTTGCATGAGGTCAAGCGCTTTCTGGACCCCTGATGGCATCCACCCCCACGCCCCGGCTCGACGTCGACGCACTGTCCCCGGACCTCGCCGTCGGCGAAGTTGCCGCGCGCAGCGGCGTCGCCGTTTCGGCGTTGCATTTCTACGAGTCGAAGGGCCTGATCCAGGCCGCCCGCACCGGCGGCAACCAGCGTCGCTACCCCCGCGCGATCCTGCGCCGCGTGGCGTTCATCAAGGTGGCGCAGCGCATGGGCATTCCGCTCGCCGAGATCGCACAGGCGCTGGCCGCGCTGCCCGACGGCCGGACGCCTACAGCGGCCGACTGGCGACGCTTGTCACGCGCATGGCGCAGCGAGCTCGACGCGCGCATCCACGCGCTCACCCAGCTGCGTGACCAACTCGACAGCTGCATCGGCTGCGGCTGCCTGTCGCTGAAGGCCTGCCCGCTACGCAACGCGCAGGACGTGCTGGGTCAGGCGGGACCGGGGCCGCACTTCGAGGATTGACGCGCAATCCGCTCAGGCCGCGCGTGCGCGCCAGGCGGCCAGCACCGCCGGCAGCTCGGCCATGTCCGTGAAGATGTCCACGACGCCGACGGCCCGCAGTTCCTCCGCACCGCTGTGCCCCAACCCGCCGGGGCTGTAGCCGAACACCGTGGCGCCAGCGGCGACGCCGGCGGTGGCGCCGGTCACCGAGTCCTCGATCACCGCGCAACGCGCCGGGTCGACATCCAGCGCCGACGCAGCGGCCAGGTAGACATCGGGAAACGGCTTGGAGCGTGGCGTTTCATGGCCGCTGAAGATGCGGCCCTCGAAGGCATCGGCAAGGCCGACCTTCTGCAACTGCAGCTCGACCTTCTTGCGGTCGGCACCCGACGCGCAGGCAATGCGCCCGCCGAGCGCCGCATGCAGCGCGCGCACGGCCGTCGACGCGCCGGGGATCTCGACCAGGTCGCGGTCGAGCGCCACGTTGCGGCGCTCCCAGAAGCTGCGAAGCCAGTCGTCGGTGACAGGCGCGCCGGTCTGCGCCTCGATCAACGCCCGCTCGTCCTTCACGGCCTTGCCGACGAAGATGCGCATGCATTCCTCTGGCGTGAGCGCCCAGCCGCGCTCCTCGAGCATGTCGCGCAGCACGCGGTGGGTGATGGGTTCAGAGTCGACCAGCACGCCGTCGCAGTCGAACAGGACGGCATCGAAGGGAATGGAAAGTGTCATGGGGTGATCGTAGCAACCGTCCCAAGGTGCCTACGAGCCTTCGGCCCGGATCGGGATGTACATCTCCCCACCCGCCGCCTTGAACTCCGCCGACTTGGCATGCATGCCGTCGAACACCGCCGCACCTTCGTCCAGCCCGCGCTGCGCCGCGTACTCGCGCACTTCCTGCGTGATCTTCATCGAGCAGAACTTGGGGCCGCACATGGAGCAGAAGTGCGCGGTCTTGCTGACGTCCTTGGGCAGCGTTTCGTCGTGGAAGTCGCGTGCGGTGTCGGGGTCGAGGCCGAGGTTGAACTGGTCCTGCCAGCGGAACTCGAAGCGGGCCTTGCTGAGTGCGTCGTCGCGCGAGCGCGCGCCGGGGTGGCCCTTGGCGATGTCGGCCGCGTGCGCGGCGATCTTGTACGCGATGATTCCCTGCTTCACGTCGTCGCGGTCGGGCAGGCCGAGGTGTTCCTTGGGCGTGACGTAGCAGAGCATCGCGGTGCCGGCCCAGCCGATCATGGCGGCGCCGATGGCGCTGGCGATGTGGTCGTAGCCCGGCGCGATGTCGATGGTCAGCGGGCCGAGCGTGTAGAACGGGGCCTCGTGGCAGTGCTTGATCTGCTCGTCCATGTTGGCCTGGATCATGTGCATGGGCACGTGGCCCGGCCCTTCGATCATGGTCTGCACATCGTGCTTCCAGGCCACCTGCGTGAGTTCGCCCAGCGTGCGCAGTTCGGCGAACTGCGCCTCGTCGTTAGCGTCGGCACCGCTGCCCGGGCGCAGGCCGTCGCCGAGCGAGAAGCTCACGTCGTAGGCCTTCATGATGTCGCAGATGTCCTCGAAGTGCGTGTAGAGGAAGCTCTCCCGATGGTGCGCGATGCACCACTTGGCCATGATCGATCCGCCGCGCGACACGATGCCGGTCATGCGGTTCGCGGTGAGATGGATGAAGGGCAGGCGCAGCCCCGCATGGATGGTGAAGTAGTCGACACCCTGCTCCGCCTGCTCGATCAGCGTGTCACGGTAGATCGCCCAGGTCAGGTCCTCGGCCACGCCGCCCACCTTCTCCAGCGCCTGGTAGATCGGCACGGTGCCGATGGGCACGGGCGAGTTGCGCACGATCCAGTCGCGCGTGGTGTGGATGTTCTTGCCGGTGCTCAGGTCCATCACGTTGTCGGCGCCCCAGCGGATCGCCCACACCAGCTTCTCGACCTCTTCCTCGATGCTCGAGGTGACGGCCGAGTTGCCGATGTTGGCGTTGATCTTGATCTTGAAGTTGCGACCGATGGCCATCGGCTCCACTTCGGGGTGGTTGATGTTGGCCGGGATGATGGCGCGGCCGCGCGCGACCTCGTCGCGCACGAACTCGGGCGTGATGATCTGCGGGATGCGCGCACCCATCGGGTTGCCGGCCACGCGCTTCGCACGTTCCTCGTTCGCCAGGTACTCGGCCATCCATTCGCGCCTGCCGTTCTCGCGCAGCGCCACGTATTCCATCTCGGGTGTGACGATGCCGCGGCGCGCGTAGTGCATCTGCGTCACGTTGGCGCCGCTCTTCGCGCGACGTGGCGTGCGCTGCAGCGCGGCTGCATCGGCGCGTAGCTGCGCGATGCGCGCGTTCTCCTCGCCCTTCACGCCGTCGTCGAGCGCGGCCAACTGACGACCTTGGTAGCTTTCGGTGTCGCCGCGCGCCGCGATCCAGGCGCCGCGCACATCGGGAAGCCCGCGGCGCACATCGATGTCGACCGTGGCATCGGTGTACGGCCCCGAGGTGTCGTAGAGCGACACGCACTCGCCGTTGGTCAGCGCCACGTCGCGCACGGGCACACGCAGGTCGGGCCGGCTGCCGACGATGGCGGACTTGGTGGAGGCGGGGAAGGGCTCGCGGGTGAGCGTGAGCAACGAGGCGAAGGTGTCGATGGCGTTCATGGGGCACTCCGTGGGTGGATGGGTGCTCCGCAATCGCTCGACGGACCCACGGCCCGATGAACGGGACCTGTGGATCAGGGGAACTGCAGCTCTTCTTCCGCCGGTACTAACCGGTTCAAGTTCGCGGGTTCGGCGATTCGATTTCGCCATCTCAGCACGTCACACGTGCGCCCCGGAGCGGGATCGATTCTAGGCGTCGTGCCGTCTGCACCGCAAGCGCGCACGTCGGGGCGCGGTGTCAAAGGCCTGTCACGTGTGCCAGAGAAGATCGTGGCAGAAATGGTAGTTGTGGCATTTGTTGCAAGTTTAAGCACTGCCACTTTACTGCCGTTCACCGCATTCGCCCTTCTTTCCCCCTCCTTGGAAGCCACCGATGAACACCGCCCCCTTCCCTTCGCGCGCACCGCGCCGGCTTGCCGCCGGTGCCGCGCTGATGCTGCTGACCGCTGCCCTGTCCGCCTGCGGCGGCGGCAGCGACAGCAGCGCACCGACGACACCGACCACACCCGCGACGCCCACCACGCCGGACACCACCGTCAAGCCCGAGATGCGCTGCGCGCCCTGACCTCCCCCACAAGCACCCACACCATGACGACATCCCGCCGCAACTTTCTGCGCAGTACGGCCACCACCGGCCTCGCCGCCGCCACGCTGGCCGCCTTCCCGCCAAGCATCCGCCGCGCACTCGCCATTCCGGCCAACAACAAGACCGGCACGATCAGCGACGTCGAACACATCGTGATCCTGATGCAGGAGAACCGCTCTTTCAACCACTACTTCGGCACGCTCATGGGCGTGCGCGGCTTCGGTGACCGCTTCACCATTCCGCTGCCCAACGGCCTCAATGTCTGGCAGCAGCGCGACGCCAACGGCAAGGCCATCCTCCCCTACCACCTCGACGGCACGCAGGGCAACGCCCAGCGCGTGAGCGGCACGCCGCATTCATGGAGCAACGGGCAGGACGCCTGGGACGGCGGCCGCATGTCGGAGTGGCCACGCTACAAGACCACGGCCTCCATGGGCTACTACAAGGAGGCGGAGCTCCCCTTCCAGTTCGCGCTGGCCAATGCCTTCACCGTGTGCGACGCGTACCACGCATCGATGCACACCGGCACCAACTCCAACCGCCTCTTCCTGTGGACCGGCACCAATGGCCCGACCGGCGGCGGCGTGGCGGTGGTGAACAACGAATGGGACGGCATCGACGCCTCGACCAAAGGCTACGAGTGGAAGACGTATCCCGAACGCCTCGAGGAAGCGAAGGTCAGCTGGATCGTCTACCAGAACATGCCCGACAACTTCACCGACAACTCGCTGGCCGGCTTCAAGCAGTACCGTCGCGCGAACGAGGCCTCGGGCAAGCTGGTGAGCTCGGACGACAACGTGGTGTCGCCCGCCTACGACCCGGCCAGCGACAACACGGGCAACCCGCTCTACAAGGGCATCGCCAACACCATGCCCGACGGCGGCTTCCTGCAGACCTTCAAGCAGGACGTGCTCGGCGGCAAGCTGCCGCAGGTGAGCTGGGTGGTGGCGCCCGCGAACTACTCCGAACACCCCGGCCCGTCGAGCCCGGTGCAGGGCGCCTGGTACATCCAGGAAGTGCTGGACGCACTCACCGCCTCGCCCGATGTGTGGAGCAAGACGGTGCTGATCGTCAACTTCGACGAGAACGACGGTTACTTCGACCACGTGCCTTCGCCATCGGCACCCTCGCTCAACCCCGACGGTACGCCCGCCGGCAAGACCACGCTGCCCGATGCCGACATCGCCTTCGAGCGCTTCACGCATCCGGCGCCCACCGGCACCACCGGCCAGCCGGCGCCCGACAGCCGCGTCTACGGGCCGGGCGTGCGCCTGCCGGCCTATGTGATCTCGCCGTGGAGCCGCGGCGGCTGGGTCAACTCCGAGGTCTTCGACCACACGTCCGTGCTGCGCTTCATCGAGCAGCGCTTCGGCGTGAAGGAGCCGAACATCGGCGGCTTCCGCCGCGCGGTCTGCGGTGACTTGACGAGCGCCTTCAACTTCGCGACACCCAACACCGAGGTGCTGCCGACACTGGCCGGCCGCAAGAGCAAGGGCGACGCCGACGCGCTGCGTACCCAGCAGGAAGCGCTGGCACAGATCGCCCCGCCCGCCACGCAGCGGCTGCCGCAGCAGGCGACCGGCACCCGCCCGTCGCGTGCGCTGCCCTACGAGCTGCATGTCAGCGCACGCAGCAACGCCGCGGCGGGAACGCTGCAACTGCTGTTCGCCAACACGGGCAAGGCCGGCGCGGTGTTCCACGTCTATGACCGCCTGCACCTCGACCGGCTGCCGCGCCGCTACACGGTGGAAGCTGGCAAGTCGCTCGACGACAGCTGGAACGTGGGCGCCGACCAGGAAGGCGAATACGACCTGTGGGTGCTGGGCCCGAACGGCTTCCATCGTCACTTCCGCGGCAAGCTGGATGCGCTGCGGGCGGCCGGCACCGCCGTTCCCGAGGTGCGCGTGTGCTACGACATCGCCAACGGCAACGTCTACCTGAGCATGCTGAACACCGGCACGAAAGCCGCCAAGTTCACCATCCGTCCTCAGGCCTACCGCGAAGACGGCCCGTGGACCGCGACGGTCGCCGGCGGCGCCACGGACGAGCAGCATTGGGAACTGGCCGACAGCGGCCGCTGGTACGACTTCGCGGTCACCTGCGACGCCGACCCGGCGTACTACCGCCGCTTCGCCGGCCGCGTCGAGACCGGCCAGCACTCGGTCAGCGACCCCGCGATGGGCGTGACGGGGCTCTAAGCGTCCACCGGTCTTCCCGACGGCCCGCCAGCGCGCGGGCCGTTGTCGTTCCCGGCCCTTCGCGTGGACCGGGACTTTCACGGTGGCGTGAATGATGCTTGTGGCTATTCTTGCAGTCACACGCCCCGCACCGACGCACGCCGCAGCTTCCCTTCCATGCTCCAAGAAGAACGATTCCTCCGCATCCGCAGCCTGCTGGCGACCTTCTCACGGGTGAGCGTCGACCGCATCGTGCAGGACCTCGCCGTCTCGCGCGAAACCGTGCGTCGCGACCTGCTCGAACTCGAAGGCAGCGGCGAACTGCGCCGCGTGCACGGCGGCGCCGTCGCCACCGGCCCCGAGCCCGAGCCGCCGCTCGCGGTGCGACTGGTGGCGCGCCAGAAAGAGAAGCGCGCCATCGCCAAGGCTGCGGTCGGCCTGCTGCGCCCGGGGCAAACACTGTTCCTCGACGCCGGCAGCACCACGTCAACGCTGGCCGAGGAGATCGCCACGCTCAGCGGCATGACGGTCATCACCAACTCGCTCACCATCGCGCTCAAGCTGGCCGGCGCGGACGAGGGCCGCAGCGCGCGCAATGCGG
>CALRYR010000129.1:0-9195 GCA_943372425.1 Variovorax sp. YR752
AGCTGCCGGTGACCGGGTCTTCCTCCACGCCGATGGGTGCCGCGAAGGCGCGCACCTCGAGGCCGACCGGCGCGGGATGCGCGCGGGCGCCGAAGGCGCGCGCCTCGCGGTTGGAGCGGCCGATGAGCGCGGGCGCTGCGTCCGCCACGTTCGGCACCGCGGCCACGCCGACCTTCTGCCGTAGCTCCTTGAGCGCACGGTGGTCCGGCTTGAGCGCCAGCACCGTGTCGACGTCGTCGAGCAGCAGCCCCATCCAGACCGGCCCGTTGTCGAGCATCTGAGCACCGCGGATCTGCGCCGCCTTCAGGCCGAGGGCGGCGGCCACGCGCGCCAGCACGCTCGGGCTGGGCGCGCTGCGCGTCACTGGTGGCGCCGCAAAGGCGAGGCGTTCGCCGTCGCGGCGGATGGGCACCAGGCCGACGGCGCTCTGCTGCACGATGCGGTCGCCCGACTTCGGCGTGCCGCCGGCGCGCAGCCAGGCGTGGCAGCTGCCGATGGTCGGATGGCCGGCAAAGGGCAGCTCGCTGCCGGGCGTGAAGATGCGCACGCGGTAGTCCGCCGCCGGGTCGGTCGGCGGCAGCAGGAAGGTCGTTTCCGACAGGTTGGTCCACTGCGCGAAGCGCTGCAGCTCGGCGTCGTCCAGGTCCGTGCCGTCGAGCACCACCGCGAGCGGGTTGCCGCGGTAGGGGACGGCGGTGAACACGTCGACTTGCTGGAAGGGGCGGGTCTTCATCATCGTCTCTGCGTCATTCCAAGGGGAGGTCGAGCACGCCGCGCGCGGCGGAGCGCGCCTTCAGGTCCGCGAACCAGCGCTCGACGTTCGGCCAGGCCGGCCGGGTGTATTCGGTGGGCGGCAGGCCGAACCAGCGGTGCGCCTCGCAGCCGACCGGGATGTCGGCCATGGTGAAGTCGTCGCCCTGCATGAAGGCGTGCGTGGCCAGGTGGGCGTCGAGCAGCGCGAACAGGGGCTCGGTAGCGCGCACCGATCGTTCGATGACCGCGCCGTCGCGCTCGGCCGCCGGTGTGCGGATCCACTGCCTGAAGGCGCCGCCGCTCGCCGGGTTCAGCGCCGTCTGCTGCCAGTCCATCCAGCGCTCGGCGTCGAAGCGCTCGGGCAGCGGCTCGGGGTAGAGCGTGCCGGGCGCGTGCTTGGCGCAGAGGTAGCGCACGATCACGTTCGACTCCCACAGCACCACGCGCGCGTCGCCCTCGCCGTCGTCGATGCACGGCACCATCGCGTTCGGGTTGAGCGCCAGGTAGTCGGGCGTCTGCACCACGCCGAACTTGCCGCCGGCCTCGGTGCGCTGGAAGTCGAGCGCAAGCTCTTGCGCACACCACACCACCTTGCGCACGTTGATCGAGCTGATGCGGCCCCAGATGTTGAGCATTGTGTGTCCTTCAGGTCGCGGCCAGCTCTTGCTGCACGCGGGCGGCGGCGTCGTGCGCCAGTTGCTCGCGCAGCGTCGCGGCCAGCGCGGCGATGGCGGTGTCGATCTCTTCGACGCTCGCGGTCACGAAGGACAGGCGCAGCGTGCGTGGGTCGCCCTGGCCGTCGGCATAGAAGGGCGCGCCGGGCACGAAGGCGACGCCGCGCTCGACCGCCTTGGGCAGCAGCTTCACGGTGTCGATGCCCTCGGGCAGGCGCGCCCACATGAACATGCCGCCGATGGGCGCGTTGAACGTCACGTCCAGGCCCTTCATCTCGCGCGTCAGCGCAGCGGCCATGGCGTCGCGCTGGCGCTTGTACAGCGCGCGGATGGTCGGCACGTGGCGCGCCAGGAAGCCGTCCTTCATCACCTCGACCACCATGCGCTGCGTGAAGATCGGCGTGTGCAGGTCGACCGCCTGCTTGGCCTGCAGCAGCTTCGGGTAGATCGCCTTCGGCGCCACCAGGAAGCCCAGGCGCAGGCCGGGTGCCAGCACCTTCGAGAAGGAGCCGAGGTAGATGCAGCCTTCGGGGTTGCGCGCGGTCAGCGGCAGCGGCGGGGCTTCGTCGAACCACAGGTCACCGTAGGGGTTGTCTTCGATGATCGGCAGGTTGGCCGCAGCGGCCGCTGCTGAGACGGCGGCACGGCGCGCCTCGCTCATGGTGCGGCCGGTCGGGTTCTGGAAGTTGGGCAGCAGATAGATGAAGCGTGCGTCCTTCGACTTGGCGACGAGGTCGTCCACGATCACGCCTTCATCGTCGCTCGCCACGCTCACCGGCGTCGGCTCCATCGGTGCGAAGGCCTGCAGTGCGCCGAGGTAGGTCGGGGTCTCGACCAGCACGCGGCTGCCGGGGTCGATCAGCACCTTGGCGACCAGGTCGAGGCCTTGCTGCGAGCCGGTGGTGATCAGCACCTGCGCCGGGTCGACGTTCCACGGCAGCATGTCGGCCACCGCCTGGCGCAGCGGGCCGTAGCCTTCGCTCGCGGCGTACTGCAGCGCGGCCGGGCCGTCGTTGGCGAGCACATGGGCACAGGCGTCGGCGAAGGCGCTGATCGGGAAGGTCTTGGGCGAAGGCAGGCCGCCGGCCAGGCTGATGATGCCGGGCTGGTCGGTCACCTTGAGGATCTCGCGCAGCACCGAGGGGTTCATCTTCTCGGCGCGTGCGGCCATCTTCCATGTCGTCATGTTGCTTCCTTGGATGCAGAGCGGTTGTCGTTGTCTTGGGCTGAACTGAAAAGTGTGCCGCGTCAGCGCGCGGGCTGGGAGAGTTTCTTGCCGATCAGCACGGTGGCGACCACCGCGAGCGCGAAGCCCAGCGTCACGCTGTCGAGCGGCTCGCCCAGCAGCGGCACGGCGGCGAGGATCGACAGGAAGGGCTGCAGCAACTGGGCCTGGCTCACCCGCAGTGCACCGCCCATGGCGAGGCCGCGGTACCAGGCGAAAAAGGCGATCCACATCGAGAAGACGCCGACATAGGCCAGGCCGGCCCAGGCCGTCCACGCGACCGGCCGCGACGGCCAGGTGAGCAGGGCGCCGGGCAGCGTCACCGGCAGCGCCATCACGCAGACCCAGCAGATCACCCGCTCGGCGCCGAGCGCGGGCGTGACCTGCGCGCCGTAGATGTAGCCGAAGGATGCGGCCAGCACTGCGCCCACCAGCAGCAGGTCGGCCCACTCGAAACCGAAACCGTGGCCCTGCTGCCAGGCGCGCAGCAGCGAGAAGGCGACCACCAGCCCGCTGCCGATCACGGCGCAGACCCAGAAACCCAGACGCGCGCGCTGGTGCAGCACCCAGGCCGCGATGGCGGCGGTGGCCAGCGGCAGCAGGGCGGTCACGACGGCCGCGTGGCTGGCGGTGACGGCGCGCAGCGCATAGCCGAGCAGCAGCGGATAACCGATCACATTGCCGAGCACCGCCATGCCGAGCGGCTTCCATTCGTGCGGCTTCGGTCGCGGCGCGCGCATCGCGAGCAGCACGATGATCGACAGGACACCCGCCAGCGCCGCGCGCCCGAAGGTCACGAACCAGGGCGACAACTGCGGTGCGGCCTGCGTGCCGGTGGCCATGCGGGTCATCGGCAGCGTGACCGCGAACATCGCCACGCCGAGCACGCCCAGCCACATCCCCAGCGTCTCGCGGCGCATGCCGAGGGTCCGTGGTTCGGTTGTCACAGCGCTCATACGTTCACCATCCAGGCGGCGGTCAGCACCAGCACGGCGGCCATCGCGCGGTTGAACCATAGCAGCCGGCGGCCGGTGGCCAGCCAGCCGCGCAGCAGTGCACCGACCAATGCGTAGGTGAAGTTGCTGGCGAAGGCGTAGACGAGCATCACCGGCGCGACGATGGCGAAGCGGTGCAGCACATCGGCGTGGCCGGCGATCCATCCGGCCACCAGCGTCAGCGCAAGCAGCCATGCCTTGATGTTGAGGAACTGCAGCATCACGCCCTGCACGAAGCCCACGCGGACGGCCGCGTCGCCGGCCTTGCCGAGCGTGGCGCTGCCGCTGAGCTTGAAGGCCAGCCACAGCAGGTAGGCGATGCCCAGCGCCTTGATGACCCAGCGCAGCGCAGGCGCTGCGACCACCAGCGCGCCGATGCCGGCCGTGCACAGCGCGAGCAGCAGGGTCCAGCCGATCGGCACGGCCAGCACGAAGCGCATGGCGCGGGGCAGGCCGCCGTTGGCGGCGAGCGTGGTGGACAGCGTGGTGTTGGGGCCGGGCGAAAAACTCATCGCCGTGGCCAACACCAGCAGCGCCGTGAATTCTTGCCAGTTCATGGCACACACTCTAGACTGATGACCATTACAGTGCCAATACAGTTAGCCGGACATGAGTGTCGACTGTATCGGCCGGTTGCACGACACAGAGCCCCGGATGCTGACACGAACCTCCACCCAGTCCCTGACCAGCCAGCTGGCCGACCGCTTCGCCGAGCGCATCCGCACCCGGCTGCTGCCGCCCGGCGCGCGACTGCCGTCGGTGCGCGAATGCGCGCGGCAGCAGGGCGTGAGCCCGCACACGGTGGTGGCGGCCTATGACCAGTTGCTGGCGCAGGGCCTGGTCGAGGCGCGCCGCCAGCGCGGATTCTTCGTACGCGATTCCGCCAGTGCCGAGACGATGCGCCGACAAGGTGCTGCACCCGCCCCACCCGGGCCGCTGGTGCGGGCCGCCACACAGGCCGACGCCAGCTCGCTGATCCGCGGCATGTTCCACCGCCAGAGCGACAAGCCGCAGCCCGGCATGGGCGTGTTCCCGCCCGACTGGATGGATTCGACCTTCATGCCGACCTCGCTGCGGCGGCTGACCGGCACCCGTGCGCTGCAGGAGATTTCGCTGCAGTACGGCGAGCCGGCCGGCGACAGCGCGCTGCGCCGCAGCCTGTCGCAGAAGCTGATGGGCATCAACATCCCTGCGGCACCGGACCAGATCCTCACCACCATCGGCGCCACGCACGCGCTCGACATCGTGAGCCGCACGCTGTTGCGCGCCGGCGACCCGGTGATGGTCGAAGAGCCCGGCTGGGCCATCGAGTTCGCCCGGCTCGAAGCGCTGGGCATGCGCATCCTGCCGGTGCCGCGGCGCGCCGACGGGCCCGACCTGGCGGTGATGGCGCAGTACTGCGAGACGCACCAACCCAAGCTCTTCGTCAGCGTGAGCGTGCTGCACAACCCGACCGGCTACAGCCTGTCGCCCGGCAGCGCGCACCGGGTGCTGCAACTGGCCAACCAGCACGACTTCCACATCGTCGAGGACGACACCTACAGCCACCTCGCGCCCGAGCACGCCACGCGCCTGTGCGCGCTCGACGGGCTGCAGCGCACGATCTACGTGAGCGGCTTCGCGAAGATCCTCGCGCCCAACTGGCGCATCGGCTTCCTGGCGGCGGCCCCGGCGCTGTTCGACCGGCTGCTGGAAACCAAGCTGCTGGCCACGCTCACCACGCCGGCCCTGTTCGAGCGGGCGCTGGCCTGGTGCATCGACCAGGGCCAGCTGCGCCGGCATGCCGAACGCGTGCGTGTCCGGCTCGACGGGGCGCGTGCCCGTACGGTGAAGCTGGCGCTGGCGCACGGCTGCCGTTTCGAGTCGGAACCGGCGGGGCTGTTCGGCTGGGTCGACACCGGCGTCGACACCGACGCCCTGACCCAGCGCATGCTCGACGAGGGCTACCTGCTGGCGCCGGGTTCGCTGTTCCATGCGCGCCGGCCGCCGAGTACGCTGATGCGCATCAACTTCGCGACGGCGCAGGACGCCGCCTTCTGGAAGGTGTTCTCCAAGGTGCGCGGCTGAGCCGGCGCGAGCCGGTCAGGTGCGGATGCGCCCGTCGCCCGTGATCATCGACAGCTCGACGAACTTCGAGCCCACGTGGTTCTTCGGCGAGAAGGACACCTCGAAGCCGCCGAACTGCTGGCGGTCGATGCTCTCCAGGCCCTGGATCAGGCCGTCGCGCGTGAGCTTGCCCGGCGCGCGGCGCAGGCCTTCGGTCAGCACCTTGGCGGCCAGGTAGCCCTCCATGCTCGAGAAGTTCGCCTTGGTGGTGCCGCCGGACTTCTTGGCGGCGTCGCTGAATTCGCGCGTGATGGCGTTGGCCGGGCTGTAGGGCGAGGGCACCACCTGTGTGACGACCACGCCGGCGCCGTCCTTGCCGAGCGCGTCGGCCAGCGCCTGCGTGCCGACGAAGGACACGTTGTAGAAGGTGCCGCCGTAGCCGCCCTTGCGGGCCTCGCGGATGAAGGCCGCGCAGGAGTTGTAGGCGCTGACCTGGATCACCGCATCGGGCTTGGCGGCGGTGATCGTCTTCACGGCGGCGGCCACGTCGACCGAATTGCGCTCCACCGTGGCAAGTGCGACGGGCTTGAGGTCGAGCTGCGACAGCGCCAGCGTGGCGCCGTCCAGGCCGGCCTTGCCGTAGGCGTCGTTCTGGTAGAAGACCGCGATCTTCTTCAGGCCCAGGTGGGTGAGCTGCTTGACGATGAGCGCGGTCTCGTCGTTGTACGACGCACGCAGGTGGAACACGTTGCGTTGGAACGGCTCGCGCAGCGCCATGGCACCGGTGAAAGGCGCGATGAAGGGCACGCGGTCCTTCACGGCCAGCGGCAGTGCGGCCAGGCTGGTCGGCGTGCCGATGTAGCCGAACAGCGCGAAGGCGTCTTCGGCAATCAGCTTCTGCGTGTTGGCGACGGTGCGTTCCGGCTCGTAGCCGTCGTCCAGGAACTTGATCTCGACGTCGCGGTGGCCCGGCACGGCGTTGTACTGGTCGAGGAACAGCTTGGCACCCTGGTAGAACTGGATGCCCAGTTGCGCCGCCGGCCCGGTGAAGGGCGCGGACTGCCCGAGCACGATCGGCGTTTCGCCCTGCGCGCGCGCCAGTTGGAAACCACCGATGGCGGCGGCACCGGCCACCATCGAGAAATGCCTGCGATTGATCATCGAAACGAACCTCCGCGCGTGCTCGCGCCAACAACAAGGACTGGAACTAGACTCGGCCGATGGTCGCTGCCACCGCTTCTTCTTCGACGTCTCCCGCACCTTCCGCCACCGTGCATGGCGCTTGCCCGCACGACTGCCCCGACACCTGCGCGCTGGTCACCACCGTGCAGGACGGCCAGGCCGTCAAGCTGCAGGGCAACCCGGCGCACCCGCACACCGGCGGCGTGCTGTGCACCAAGGTGTCCCGCTACCTCGAACGGACCGCGCACCCCGATCGGCTGCTCTACCCCATGAAGCGCGTCGGCCCCAAGGGCGCCGGCCAGTTCGAGCGAATCGACTGGGACACCGCGCTCGATGACATCGCACGCCAGTTGCAGAATCTAACTCAAGGTAACAGTTCAGAAACGATTTTGCCCTACAGCTACGCCGGGACCATGGGTTTGGTGCAGGGCGAATCGATGGACCGTCGTTTTTTCCACAAGCTCGGCGCGTCGCTGCTGGACCGCACGATCTGCTCCACCGCCGGGGGTGAGGCCCTAAGTCTTACCTTGGGCGGCAAGGTGGGCATGCGGGTCGAATTCTTCGCCGAGTCGAAGCTGATCCTCATCTGGGGCAGCAATTCGATTGCCAGCAACCTGCACTTCTGGCGCCACGCGCAGGCGGCCAAGCGCGCCGGCGCAAAGCTGGTGTGCATCGACCCGCGCAAGACCGAGACCGCCGACAAGTGCGACGAACACATCGCGTTGCTGCCAGGCACCGATGGCGCGCTGGCCCTGGCGCTGATGCACGAGCTGATCGTCCACGACTGGCTCGACGACGACTACATCGCCCGCCATACCGTCGGCTGGGACGCATTGCGCGAACGTGCCCTGCAATGGCCGCCGGCCCGCGCCGCCGCGGTGTGCGGCGTGCCCGAGGCGCAGATCGTGGCGCTGGCCCGCGACTACGGGCAGACGAAGCCCGCCGCCATCCGCCTCAACTACGGCATGCAGCGGGTGCACGGCGGCGGCAACGCGGCGCGCGCCATCGCCTGCCTGCCGGCGCTGGTCGGCGCCTGGCGGCACCGCGCGGGCGGCCTGCTGCTGAGCAGTTCGGGTCTGTACCCGGTCGACCGCGCCGCGCTGCAGCGGCCCGACCTGCTGGCCGGCCGCCGGCCGCGCACCATCAACATGAGCTGCATCGGTGATGCACTCACGGGCGACGCGCCCGCGCTGTCGAACGGGCCGCCGGTGAAGGCGGTGGTGGTCTACAACAGCAACCCGGTCGCGGTGGCGCCGGAGTCGGGCAAGGTCGCCGCCGGTTTCGCGCGCGAAGACCTCTTCACCGTGGTGCTGGAACAGTTCCGCACCGACACGGCCGACTACGCCGACTACCTGCTGCCGGCCACGGTGCAGATCGAGCACTGGGACATCCACACCAGCTACGGCCACACCGACGTGCTGCTCAACCGGCCGGCCGTCGCGCCGCGCGGCGAGGCGCGCAGCAACGCGTGGGTGTTCCGCGAGCTGGCCCGCCGCATGGGCTTCGACGAGCCCTGCTTCTCGGACGATGACAAGGCGCTGTGCGCCGCCGCCTTCGCGCCCGACGCGATCGATGTCGCGCAACTGCACGCGCAGGGCTTCACCACGCTGCGCCTGCCCGACGCGCCCTATGCCGAGGGCAACTTCCCGACGCCGTCGGGCCGCTGCGAGTTCTTCAGCGAGCGCCTGGCCGCGCAGGGCCAGGATGGCCTGCCGAACCATGTGCCGAACCACGAGGCGGTGGGCAGTTCGACGCAGTTCCCGCTGGCGATGATCTCGCCGCCGGCGCGCAACTTCCTCAACTCGACCTTCGTCAACGTGACCAGCCTGCGCGCCATCGAAGGCGAGCCGCTGCTGGAAATCCACGCCGACGACGCGGCCGCCCGTGGCATCGCCGACGGCGCGATGGTGCGCGTGTTCAACCAGCGCGGCGAGCACCGCTGCCGGGCCGAGGTGTCGCGCCGCGCACGGCCGGGCGTGGTGCACGGCATGGGCATCTGGTGGCGCAAGCTGGGCTTCGACGGCACCAACGTCAACGAGCTGACGAGCCAGCGCCTGACCGACATCGGCCGCGGGCCGACCTTCTACGACTGTCTGGTCGAGGTCGAGCGCAGCGATGCGGCCTGAGACGCTGCTGCGGCGCGCGGCCGCCGCGTCCATGCTGCTGGCGGCCAGCCTGCTCGCCGGTTGCGCCGACCTCGGCTACTACTGGCAATCGGCTAGCGGCCACCTCGGCGTGATGCGTGCGGCCAAGCCGGTGCCGCAATGGCTCGACGACCCGGCCACGCCCGCGGCGCTCAAGGCCAAGCTCGAACTCACCC
>CALRYR010000130.1:0-9176 GCA_943372425.1 Variovorax sp. YR752
CGGGTTGGCGGGGATCATCATCTTGAGGTTGGCGGCGGCGCGCGCCGACAAGGGCAAGGCGCCCGCGGCAGCGAGGGCGGCCAATGACTTCAAAAAGGTGTCGCGACGCATCGAATGTCTCCTTGTAGGGTGGAATCTGGGGAAAGCTGAACGCCGCTATGATGCGCCGCCCCGCTGTCAGTTGGCTGTCCTGCGGACTGGGGTAAACACCGAACCCACCTTCCCGATGAAGCTGCTGCTGGTCGAAGACGACCCCACCATGCAAACCACGCTGCAGCGCACGCTGGGCCGCCGCCGCATCGACGTGCGGGTGTGCGGCGACGGCGCGCTGGCGCTGGCGCAGTGGCAGGCACTGGAGCCCGACGTGGTGGCGCTCGACCTCAACCTGCCGAACCTCGATGGGCTGCAGGTGCTGGCACAGGCACGCGCCGCCGGCCTGCGCACGCCGGTGCTGCTGCTGACGGCGCGCGGCACGGTCGGCGACCGCATCGTCGGGCTCAATGCGGGGGCCGACGACTACCTGCCCAAGCCCTTCGACCTGGACGAGCTGGAAGCACGGCTGCGCGCCCTGCGGCGGCGCCATCAGCAAGGCGACGGCAACGACGCACCGCCCGGCCCGCCACCGGTCGGCGGGCTGCGCTACGAGGTCACGAGCGGCGCCATCTACCACCGCGCCGATGTGCTCGAACTCACGCCGCGAGAACTGGCGTTGCTCAAGGCGCTCATGGCCAACCCCGGCCATGCGGTCAGCAAGGAGCGGCTGTTCGAGCTGGTCTTCCCCGGCGAGGCGGACGTGCAGTACGAGGCCATCGAGGTGGTGGTGTATCGCCTCCGCAAGAAGCTGGTCGGCACCGGCACCGCGCTGATGACGCTGCGCGGGTTGGGCTACCTGTTGCGCGAGGAGCCGTGAGGCGCTTGTTCGCGATTCCGGCGACCTCGCTCCGAGCGCGGCTGCTGCTCGGCATCCTGATCCCCGTCGCGCTCGTCATCGCGGTCAACAGCGTGAGCCTGTACCGCCAGAGCCTGGCCGCGGCCACCATCGCCTACGACCGCACGCTGCTGGCGTCGGCCAAGACCATCGGCGAGCAGCTCGACGTGACCGGCTACGACGAAGCGGCCGTGCTGCGCGCGGTGGTGCCCTACTCCGCGCTCGAAGCCTTCGAGGCCGACAGCCAGAGCCGCATGTACTACCGCGTGTCGACCCTGAAGGGCGACATGATCTCGGGCTTCGACGAGATGCCCTTCTGGCGCGGCACGCTGCCGATCCGCCCGCCCTACGCGGCGCTGGTCGACTTCTACGACGCCGAGTTCCGCGGGCAGCAGGTGCGCATCGCCGTGCTGCTGCAGCCGGTGGCCAGTTCCGTCGGCCGCGGCATGGCCGTGGTGCAGGTGGCGGAAACGCTGGAGATCCGCGAGACGCTGGCGCGCAAGCTGCTGCTCGATACGCTCTGGCGGCAGGCCGTGCTGCTGGCCGTGATCGCCGCGGTCACCGCGCTGGTCGTGCAGCGCGCGACCCAGCCCGTGCGCGCGCTGGGCGAAGCCATCGAGGCGCGCGCTGCCGACGATCTGTCGCCCATCGACGCGGCCGACGCTCCGCGCGAACTGCGCCCGCTGGTCGAAGCGACCACGCGCGTCATGGGCCGGCTGCAGGCGCTGCTCGACCACCAGAAGCGCTTCGTGCGCGACAGCGCCCACCAGTTGCGCACGCCTCTGGCCGTGCTCAAGGCCCAGGTGCAGTCGGCGCGCCGCGGCGACGTGCCGGCCGCGCAGGCCCTGAGCGAGATCGATGCCACGGTGGCGCGGGCGACGACACTGGCCAACCAGATGCTCTCGCTCGCCAAGGTCGAGCAGTTGCGCCAGCAGCCGGAGTCGAGCACACAGGACCTGGGCGAGGTGGTGCGTCAGGTGGCGCTCGACGTGTCGCCGCTGATCGCCGACAAGGCGCTCGATTTCGAACTCGACGCCGATGCCGTGCCAGTGCACGCCCACCGCTGGATGCTGCAGGAGCTGACACGCAACCTGCTGCACAACGCCATCAAGCACAGCCCGCGCGGCGGCATGCTGACGGTGCGGGTGTGCGCGCAAGGCGGTGAGGCCCTGCTGCATGTGGCCGACGCCGGGCCCGGCATCACGGCCGAACTGCGGGGCCGGCTGTTCGCGCCCTTCTCCGCCGGCGACATGGCCAGCGGCTCGGGGCTCGGCCTGGCGATCTGCCAGGAGATCGGGCATGCGCTGGGCGGGCACATCGCGCTGGACAATCGCGTCGTCGGCGGCGAGGTGGTCGGGCTTGACGCCACCGTGCGGCTGCCATTGGAACAAGGATAGGAATGGATCGTCTGCGTATCGACAAGTGGCTGTGGGCCGCGCGCTTCTACAAGACCCGCTCGCTGGCCGCCGACGAGATCGGCAAGAACCGCGTGCAGGTCAACGGCGACGTGGCGAAGGCGTCGCGCGAGGTGAAGGCGGGCGACACCGTCGCGCTGCGTCAGGGCGCCGTGCAGCGCACCGTGATCGTCCGGGGCCTGAGCGGGCAGCGCGGCCCGGCGCCGGTGGCGCAGCAGTTGTACGAGGAGACCGCGGACAGCATCGCCGCGCAGTCCGCCGCCCGCGAGCAGCGCCGCATGGGCAGCGAGCCGGCGCTGAGCATCGAGCAGGGCCGGCCGACCAAGCGCGAACGGCGCAGCCTCGACCAGGCCAAGGGCGGCTGGGGGCCGCGCTGGAGCGCCAGCCTGGAAGACGACGGTGGCACCGAATAGCCATCGGCAAGACGGCCTAGCGGGCGAGCCTCGGACACGCCCGCCGGCGCGTGCGGCCGCAAGCGCTTAGCCGAATGGCGTATTGAGGGCACGCAGCCCGGCGCGCAGACTGCGGTCTTGCTTCCCAGGCTCATCCTTTTCCTTCAAAGGCACCGACATGGAAACGCTCACGCAAGCTCAGTTCTTGGTGGCCCTGGCCTCGGCGGGGGTGGTCGGCATCGGCATGCTGGTGACCTTGAGCCGATCGCAACGCGAACTCACCCAGGCGCTGGCCGCGCGTGTTGCGGCCTCGATCGCGACCCTCGACCAACCGGCACGCTGAGTCAGAACCGGTCCAACAGGCGCTTGCGCGGCGCTTTCCCTGGCCGAATTGCGACGCCGTTCGATGTCATCATCGGAAATCGGCGCAGCATTCGGAGGCCGAGCGGGGTGACGGCTTCCACCGTGGCCGGCGGCTGGTCGTAGCCGTACAGCGTGCGCACCGGCAAGGGAATCGTCGCCTTCACATGCCCCGCCAGGCACAGGACGCGCAAACAATCCACTTGCTCCCCGGAAAACAGGTTGACCGGAAGCGATGCCTGGGCGAGCTGATGAAGAAGCGTAAGTGACACGGATGGGCCTTGCTAGGCGGCACGCGCGGCGTTTGCCGCGTCGTTGACGCACCGGATTGTTCGATTTTTCGCGGGTGTGCAGTCATCGCGCACCCCCTCCGAGGTCAACTATGCCCGCTCGGCGTGAATAAGTTGACAGTGTTTAACAGTCGCCGCCGGACATACTTGTGGGTCACTCGGAGGTGCTCATGAGTCAATGGGAAGTGGAATTCGCCGGCGCCGTGGCCAACCTGGAAACGGCGTACGCCGTGGACCAGCGCGCCTACGATGCGCTGCGCGATCCGCTCAAGGCGTCCTGGGCCTTGCTCCCGACGTGGATGTGGCCCGAACCCGAGCGTGTCGGCGCGCTGCTGCGGGCGCGCATCGAGCTCGTCGCCGCGGAAGACGACGTTCGCGACCTGGTTCGCCGCCAGAGCATCGCCATTCGCAACGCCCGCGCCCGCCGCATGGCCTTGTACCAGCGCCGCGCCTTCGCGCAGACCACGCCCGACGAACTCGCGCGTCGCGACACCGTGGCTCCTCTCGACTCTGCCTCTCCCACCACCGTCAGCGCCACGCAGCCGGCGACCGAAGTCTGACGATGTGCTGGCGCCGACCGGCGCTGGTCACTGGATCGTCGTGTGGGCGACGTCGAACGACGGGCTGATGAAGGTCGGCGCTGCGAATTCGCCACGGCGCGGGCCGTTGGCGCCTGCGGCCGCCTGCAGCGCCATGTAGCCTGCAGCCAGCGCCGCCTGGTAGGTCTTGGCAGGCGAATCGGCCGCATCGATCGGCTCGTAGATACCGGCGTCATCGTTCTCTTCCTGCAGCACCCAGAAATACAGGCCCGGCCACGGTTCGTCCACGGTCAGTGCAATGCGGCGCAGATCAGCAGTCATTCATTCCATCCTTGTCGGGCCCGGCCCGGAATTCTTTGGTTCACATTCGATGAGCTTTGTCACCGCCTGTCGATGGCTCAATTAGGCATGGGTTTCGACGGATGCGCACCCTGCCGGCCGCCAGATGTAATGCTTTTAAGTGACAAATCCCGCAAACCGACGAGAACGTTAGTACTCGTTTTGTGACGGTGCGCTGCATGCGTTCTTCCGGGCTTGATCCATCGCAAAGCGCAGCCAGCGCCCCCGGTGCAGCATGACGGTCCGACAGCGCTTCAAGGAGACTCACATGTACCGCTACATCCTGGTTCCACTCGACGGCAGCAAGACGGCCGAGCGCGGCCTGCGCGAAGCGATCCGATTCGCAGACGCGCAGAAAGCCAAGGGCAAGCTGCATCTGGTGCATGTCATCGACGAGTTCCCCACCCTGGTCGAGCTCTCGTCGATGAACAGCTTCGAACTGTCGATCCAGCGCCTGCGCGACGACGGGCATGCGCTGCTCGAACGGGCCGCGCGCACTGCCGCCGAAGCCGACGTGGAGGCCGATACCTTTCTGTGCGAAGTCACGCAGGGCCGCATCGCCGACGCGCTGGTCGATGAGGCCCGCAAAAGCGGCTGCGACCTCATCGTGATGGGCACACACGGCCGACGAGGCTTCAGCCGGCTGGCACTCGGCAGCGACGCAGACTTGGTGGTTCGCGCCAGCACGGTGCCGGTGCTGCTCGTGCGCGACAAGGCGGCCGACGCCTGAGCGTCACCCCGGGTCGATCAGCGCGACCGCGCGGCGCGCGAAGCCCGCGGCCTGCGCGCCGACCTGCACCGCATCCGCGGCGGCGGCGCTGCCGCTCTTGGCGCGCGCCGCGATGCCTTCGAGGATGACGGCGAAGCGGAACAGCGAGAAGGCCAGGTGGAAGTTCGTCACCGGCTCGGCGCAGCCGCCGCTGCGCTGGTAGTGCGCGACGTACTCGGCCTGCGTGGGGATGCCCTCGGCCGCCAGGTCGATGCCCCGCATGCCTTCGAACTCGTCGGCGCCGGTGTGCCAGGCCATGCAGCTGTAGGCCAGGTCGGCCAGCGGATGGCCCAGCGTCGAGAGCTCCCAGTCGAGCACCGCAATCACGCGGGGCTCGTTGGGATGGAACATCAGGTTGCCGAAGCGGAAGTCGCCGTGCGCGATGGTGGTCCGGTCGCTCGGCGGGATGTTCGCGGGCAGCCAGGCGATCAGCCGGTCGATGTTCGCGTCGTCGCGGGTGCGAGAGGCTTCCCACTGGCGGATCCAGCGCGTGATCTGGCGCTGGAAGAAGTTGCCCGGCTTGCCGTAGTCGGTCAGGCCCGCGGCGGCCAGGTCCACCTGGTGCAGCCTGGCCAGCGCCTCGGCCATGGCGAAGTAGTAGGCACGCCGGTCAGCCGGCGCGATCTGCGGCAGCGCGTACTGCGGCAGCACCCGGCCATCGAGCTTGTCCATCACGTAGAACGGCGTGCCGATGACGCCGCGGTCGTCGCAATAGAGCACCGCGTTGGGCACCGGCACGTCGGTGCCGGCCAGTGCGCGCAGAACGCGGAACTCGCGGTCGACCGCATGCGCCGAGGGCAGCAGCTCGCCCGGCGGCTGCTTGCGCAGCACCAGGGCGCGGTCGTCGAAGTCGACGAAGAAGGTCGGGTTGGACTGGCCCCCGCCGATGCGCGCCAGGCGCATCTCGCCGTGCAGGCCCGGGATGGCGCCGCGCAGGAAGTCGCGCAGGCGGGTCGGATCGAATTCGGTGCTTGTCTCTGCGTTGTTCATGAAGGCATTGTCACTGTCGGCGTCCGAACACCGGCTCGCGCTTCTCCAGGAAAGCCTGCACGCCCTCGGCGAAATCGGGGCCGTCGAGCAGCACCCGCTGGCGCCCGGCTTCGTAGGCCATCTGGGCGACCAGCGGCTGGGTCGCCGCCGCGTCGTAGGCGGCGCGGATCTCGCGCGCGGCATGCGCCGGCCCCCGGGCCAGGCGCTGGGCCACGGCGATCGCCTGCGTGCGCAGCTCGCCGTCGTCGATGCATGCCCACACCAGGCCCCACTGCGCCGCCTGCTCGGCCGACAGCCGCTCGCCGAGCAGCGACAGGCCGACGGCGCGCGCACGGCCGACGAGGCGTTCGAGGAACCAGGTCGTGCCGAGGTCGGGCACGATGCCCAGGCGCGGCATGAAGGGCAGGTAGAAGTAGGCCGAACGTGCCGCCAGCACGATGTCGCCCGCCAGCGCCACGCCGACGCCCGCGCCCGCCGCGGCACCGTTGACGGCGCAGACCACCGGCACGGGTATCGTGCGCAGGTCCTCGATGAGCCGGTTCGACAGCGACTCCATCATGTCGGCCGCACGCGCGCCCAGGCTGCCCGCTTCCGCGCCATTCATGCTCGTCAGGTCGGCACCGACACAGAAGGCCTTGCCCACGCCCGTCAGCACGATGGCGCGGACCGTGTCGTCCGCGCGCAGCACCGCCAGCTGCTCGCGCAGCGCCTGCTGCAGCGCCTGTGTGAGCGGGTTGAGCCGCGCCGGGATGTCGAAGCTCAGGATGGCGACGTCGCCGTCGCGCTCGACCTGAAGGGGTTGGGATTCGCTCATGAAGAACTCCGAGGGCCATGCGCGCCGTGCGTCGGGCGGGCGAAGCGGGCCTGCAGCCTGCGCAGCAGCCCGACCACCCCACCCGGCATCGCGAACATGAAGACGATGAGCACCACACCGTACACCGCCCAGGGCGCCGCCTTCGACACCTTCTCGGCGAGCGAGGGCACGAACATGATGAAGAGCGCACCGAAGATGGCGCCGTACAGCGTGCCCACGCCGCCGACCACGATGCCCACCAGCAGCGAGATCGACAGGAAGAGCGTGAACGAGTCCGGCGCCACGAACTGCACCGCGATGGCCGAGAGCGCACCGCCCACACCGGTATAGGCCGCCGACACTCCGAAGGTCATGGCCTTGTAGTGGGCGTTGTCCACGCCCATGGCCTCGGCCGCCATCGCGTGGTCGCGGATCGCGCGCATGGCACGGCCGCTGCCGCTCTGCAGCAGGTTGTGCGCGATGACGAACATCACGATCGTGACGAGCAGCGAGAACAGGTAGAGCCACTGGTCCTCGGTCAGCGGCAGGCCGAAGGGCGCGGCCGGCTTCATCAGCACGATGCCCTGCACGCCGCCGGTCCAGGCCTCGAGGTGCTTGTACTTCAGCAGCTGCGGCATCGCGACGCCGAGCGCGAAGGTGGCGAGCGCGAGGTACAGGCCGTCGAGCTTCAGCGCCGGACGCCCGAACAGGTAGCCCACCACCAGGCACACCACCGCCGCCGAGGGCACGGTGGCCCAGTACGGCATGCCGGCATGTTCCATCAGGATGCCGGTGGTGTACGCGCCGATGGCATAGAAGGCGCCATGGCCCAGCGAGATCTGCCCGTTGTAGCCGGTGAGGATGTTCAGCCCCAGCAGCGCGATGGCATACGACAGCACCATCGTCGCCTGGAAGAGCTGGTAGCCGCGCGCGACGAAGGTGATGCCGATGGCCAGCAGGATCAGCACCGACACCCATACGAGCGTGGACCGCGATGCAGCGCCGCCCGGTGCGACCGCCGCGCGCGAGATCGACGGGGAGACAGGCGCCAGCGTGGGCGCCGTGGAAGTGGTGGTGTTCATTCGCTCAGACCCGGACGACGATGTGGCGGCCCAGCAGGCCGGACGGCTTGACGATCAGCACGCCGACGATCAGCACCAGCGCCACCGAGAGCTTCAGTTCCGTGCCGACCACATAGGTGCCGATGAGGTTCTCCAGCACGCCCACGATGAAGCCGCCCAGCACCGCGCCCACCGGGTTGTCGATGCCGCCGATCAGCGCGCCGGCGAAGGCGTAGAGCAGCACGCCGGTCATCATGTTCGGGTCGAGGAAGACCACCGGCGCGACCATCATCCCGGCCACCGCGCCGATGGCGCCGGCCAGGCCCCAGCCGAGCATCAGCATGCGCCCGACGTTGATGCCCACCAGCCGCGACGACGCCGCGTTCTGCGCGGCGGCGCGCATCGCCAGGCCGAGCGGTGTGAAGCGGAAGAAGCCGAAGAGCAGCGCCACCACCGCGAGCGTGATGCCGATGGCGCCCACCTCGTGCGCGGACATCATGGCGCTGCCGAACCAGGCGTCCGACGGGAACGGACTCGGGAACTGCTTGATCGTGTAGCCGAAGAGCCAGCCCGCCAGGCTGTGGAAGATGACCAGCAGCCCGATGAAGACAACCACCACCGACAGCACCGGCTTGTCGTGCATCGGCCGGATCACCGCGAACTCGACCACCGCCGCGAGCACGAAGGACAGCGCCACCGTCGCCGCGAAGGCCGACCAGTACGGCAACCCGGCCTGCATGAGGCTCCAGGCGATGAAGGTCGAGAACATCGCCATCTCGCCCTGCGCGAAGTTGATGTGGTGCGTGGCCTGGTAGATCATGACCAGCGCGAGCGCCACGCTGGCGTAGATGCCGCCGGTGGCCAGGCCCGCGAGCAGCTGATGCAGGAATGCGTTCATGTCGGTCGTCCCTCATTCGCCCAGGTAGGCACGGCGCACCGCGTCGTTGCGGCGGATCTCCGCCGACGGCCCCGACAGCACGATGCGGCCGGTCTCCAGCAGGTAGGCCGTGTCGGCCAGTTCGAGCGCGAGCTTCGCGTTCTGTTCGACCAGCAGGATCGACACGCGCTCCTCCTGGTTGATGCGCCGCATGATCGCGAAGATGTCCTTCACGATGAGCGGCGCCAGGCCGAAGGACGGCTCGTCGAGCAGCAGCAGCCGCGGCCGGCCCATCAGCGCGCGGCCGATCGCCAGCATCTGCTGCTCGCCGCCCGAGAGCGTGCCGGCCTGCTGCGTGCGGCGCTCCTGGAGCCTTGGGAAGTAGCCGAAGACACGCGCCATGTCGTCGTCGATGCCGGCCCG